>CALCSX010000223.1 GCA_937894165.1 uncultured Saprospiraceae bacterium
AAGAGTAGCACTGTATCATTACAACTTGTCACTTCAGCCCACGATGTTCTCAGCTCTGTAAAATCTTCCCACGCGGTGCTAGTTTTCAAATCGAACATAATATTATTCTCTTCATAACAGGAATATACATTTCCAACCTCAGAAATTTGATCATTGATGATAACATTGTCAACGTCATAAGGATTGCTCATCAAGTTAGAATACATCTCCACACTACCAATCGGTACTTCAGGATCGCCTCCTACTGCATTGTATTGAAATGGGGCGCCCAAATAAGTATAATAAACCTTATACTCTGTCCAATAGTATACAGTATAAACTCCTTCAGGAACATAGTGATATACAAGTCTCTCCTCAGGAGTCATTACTTCATCATAATGCAACCTTCCACATTTAATATTAAAACCACAATTTACAATTGGAATATTAAACTCATCAAATTCAAAAGTATCGCTGTACATCACATTTTCATCCTGATCAACTAGAATAATATAATTTCTTCCTTTAAACCGCAAGTTGGTGATATAGTTAGGATTTTTATCCCCGTTCACATGCCAAGATTGAACTATACCACCTAGCCATTGTGTAAATAAACTTCCTACCCCACATGAATCTGAAGGTACAACTTTTATGGGATCCGCAAGCGCTTTTACTGAACTCGGCAATAAATAAAAACATAATCCAATCATAAAAATCTTACTGAATCGAGCGAATAAGCCCTTAAAACGCTGTGTGTGTGTGTGTGTGTGTGTGTGACACTAATTTAGGTTGCATAAATGTATAATTATAATGGTTAAAAAATCTACCCACGATTAAAAACATCCCGTTTATACAAATACCACTTTTTTCAGCATGACATTTAAAATCCCCCTTTGAAATCTCAAAACAGATTTACTCCATTTTTTCTTTCGAAACTAAATTAAAACATTTACACGACAATTGCAAATTTCTTGAATAAAATATTTACATTTTATTAAGAATTAATGTTTCAATATCAAATTTATAACATTATTGGATTTAAATATAGGATTTAATAATGCCTTCAATGAGATATTGGGGATAAAGGGAATTCTTAATAAATTAAGGCGGTTTTAGACGCACGGCCGTGCGTCTCTACGGGATATGGGCGTTTCAGGCGGGATTGGATTTCAGGCGGGATTGGATTTTTGGGGGATTGGATTTGGGGGGATTATCATGGATTTTAAATTCTGTCTGATGCGGGAGAATGATAAATGGGCGAATGATTATTCGCCCGTACATTACGGGCGTAATAATTGGATTTTCATTTTGGCGAGGCGATCCATGGCTTTTTCGCTGCTGAGCTGGGAACGCAAGCGGTCGGCGACAATAGGGAAGGCAAAAATGCTGAAGGGGCCTGGCTCGATAAAAATGATTTCTTGTGATTGCATGCGAGTGAGGGCATCACGCAATCGGTTCTCTTCAAATTGAAAGGTCATGGTCTCTTCGTAGGCTTGCTTGTAGAGTAGATTATCGGATTCATAATCCCGGAATACGTTGAAAAGCAAGCCGGATCCCATTTGAAGGTGCTTGTCCTTCTTAAATTTACCGGGCATGCCACGAAAAATCATTCCTGCGATGATAGCAATGTCCCGAAATTTTCTTTTGGCAAGATCCGTAGCATTCACGCTGGACATGATATCTGCATAGAGATTTTCAGTGTGAAGCAATCCTCGCAATACGGCAATATCTAATTCGAATGGAATATCCGAGAGCAATTCCAAACCGTAATCATTCACTGCAATAGAGATAGAGATCGGTTGGATAGCTGAAATCCTGTAGGCGAGCAAAATAGCTAAGCCTTCATGAACTAATCGCCCTTCCAAAGGGTAAATTAGCATGTGATGCCCTTCCCTGCTTTTGTAAAATTCGACCAATAGTTCTGAAGATTTGGGCAGGTGACTTTTTGTCTCTTGAATAGTGAATATCTGTTCTATTGCTGCTTTTTCAGATTCCTTGAGTTTGCCTTCGGAATAATTTGAGATGACCTCGCGGATCTGGAATGCCAATTCGGAGGAAAGCGGCATCCTCCCTCCCATCCAGCTCGGCACGACGCCTTTCCCTTTCGTCCCTTTGCGTACATATGCCACATTATATTTCATATTAACGAGTTCGAGTAGCCTGCCCGCGAACCAGAAGATGTCCCCTACCTTCAGTTGGTTGATGAACCATTCCTCAACGGTGCCGATATTCTTGCCGGAAAGAAATTTGACCTGAATGGCGGAATCCCCAACAATTGTACCAATGCTTACCCTGTGGCGCATCACTACCCCCTTGTTCATCGCTCGAAAAATACCTTTGCTATCTTGTCCCACTTTCTGAAATTCATCATAGCTTTCCATAGAGCCTCCATGGACTAAAAAATTGATCAGCCATGACCATTCTTCCTCAGAAATGGAGGAATAGGAGAATGTCCCTTGGATAATTGGAAATAAAGTTCGGCTGTCGAAACCATCCCCTATCGCCAGTGTCATCAAAAACTGATGCAACACATCGAAACTTCGGATATAGGGAAGTCGGCTCTCTAGTTTTGAAGAGTGGATAGCATATTTGATGGCGATACCTTCTACGATTTCCAGGGCATGCGTGGGAAGAAAATATATTTCGGAAGTGGCTCCCGGTTTATGGCCACTCCTCCCCGCCCGCTGTATAAATCTCGCTGCACCTTTCGGGCTGCCTATCTGAACGACAGCATCCACCGGTCTGAAATCCACCCCCAAATCCAAGCTGGAAGTACAGATCACAGCAGCGAGAGTACCTGAATGCAGTGCTTCTTCCACCCAATTTCTTAATTCTCTATCCATGGAACCATGATGCATAGCCACGCGCCCTGACCAATCGGGTTGAAACTCAATCAAAGCGCGGTACCACATTTCGCATTGGGCGCGGGTGTTGGTGAAGACGAGGGTTGAATGGTGGGAGGCTATAATGCCGGAAAGTTTTTCAAGGTGATAAATACCGAGATTACCGTACCAAGGGAATTGAAGAATATCATCGGGAAGAACGGTATTTATTTTGATATCTTTTTCGATATTTGATCGGATCAATTGGGTTTCGGAGTCGAGTTTCCAGTTGAACAGAAGTACCTCCTCGGCTTCTTCGATATTCCCGATGGTAGCGCTGATACCCCAAAGCATGAGGGAAGGGATAAAGGAACGGAGGTAGGTGGCTGCCAATTCCATTTGTACGCCTCTTTTCGAACCCAGGAGTTCATGCCATTCATCCACGACGAGCAGTTCCAATTCACTAAAATAATCTTTGTGATCTCTGCTACTGATAAGCAGTTGGAGGCTTTCGGGGGTGGTGATCAGTATCTGCGGGGAGTTCTTCTTCTGTGAAGTTCTCTCGGAGGTGGCTGTGTCGCCGGTGCGGATGGCCACTTTCCAGTCCAGGTCAAAGAATTCCACTGCTTCGATGGCTGCCGACATAATATCGCGCGTGAGAGCTTTGATGGGGGTGATCCAGATCAGTTTGACCCTTTTGAATTGCTGATCAGTGCCGGCGTATTGCGAAAGGAAGGGGGCTAGGACGGAGAGTGTTTTTCCGGAGCCTGTGGGGGCGTTGAGTATACCACTTTTATTAGAAAGAATGGCAGATTCCATTTCCCGTTGGAATTGTTGGATTGTCCAGCCTTTGGAGAGGTAGAAGGATTCGGTGGGGGATATATTGGAATCAGAAGCCATTGTTATATGACAAAAAGAAGGGGGTGGATGTTCATTTTTAGTCGTAAGTGATTTAGTCGGCACTTCGACTGCGCTCAGTGACCTTAGTCCTAAGTGGGATTAGTTTTGAGTGGGGAGAGTGAGCATTGAGCTTATAGCTGTGAGCTGCTATCCGCGAGCTGTTGGTTTATCTTCAATATTTTTCTAACACAATGATAAAATTTAAGTTTGAAGTAGTAAATTGGCAGTGATTTATGGTGATGATTCTTTAATAAAAGGGAATGCTGATAAAAATCGGGTTTGTCAACCTATTTATGCTTATCGTGTGGTCTGCTACGAGCCAAGATCGACATGACAAAGGATCTATTCTTGCTAATTCAGTAGATTCGGTGGATGCCTATGTCTTCAGAACTGAGAATGCAAAGGATTCAATGCTTATCACCAGAGAATTCTTCATAAGTAATGGATTAAGAAATAAGATTGAAGTTTATGATTCGATAGGATTAAGCTGTACATATTCTTACAAATTCGACTTTGATACAATACTAGTAGAACGCACCACAGTTTGTGACAGTAATTGGTCCATCAGTAAATATTACTATGATAAGCAAAATAGAATCATAAAAGAAGAAGATTTTGATGAGAACGGTTTACGAACAGGGGTTTACGCAACTACGAAATATAAAAAACATTCAAAGGAAACAAAAGGTTATATGAATAATAAATTATCTGTTCGGTCAAGTGTCCAATATGATAAGTCAGGAAATAAGATTGATCACAATCTTATGTTTTATAGAAATGGAGTATGGAAAAGTGTAATTAAGGACAAAAATGGAGAAGAGAGTAAAAGTACCAATCAAATATTTGAGAATTATCATAATTCAGGATTGAAATTGAAAAGAGTGACACAACAAATTTCAGCCCCTTCTAGCATACTGGGACTATGCGGTATTGTACACTTAAAAAAGGGCGACACTTTTGTAACTAATAAATTTTACGATGCGGGGGGATTGCTGGTGAAAGAAATGCAGTATTTAAATGTAGAATTATTGTGCATAAAGCGATATTATTATCATAAAAGTGAGAAGAATTTAAATTAGCTATAAAATTAAGTCGAAAAACATCGTATGTAGTCAGGACAGAGTGACTTTTAGAATTAACAACAAATCAGGAATATATATCCATAATTATAGGCTGTTTTTTTTTGATGTAAATCAGTATAAATTATCCCGCCAAGCTTAAGCCCGTGTATTTTTTTTAAAAAAAATGACATTTAGGCACAAGTTGTAAACTTGCGCCATCATTGAAATTAAGGACAAATCAGGAATATAGTAACTCTTAAAATAACCTATTTTTTGAATGTAAATCAGTATTGATTATCCTGCCAAACTTAAGTCCGTATATTTTTCCCAAAAAAAATAGCTCTTAAAAAGAGCTATAAGTTAATAGAGATCAAAAGTTTGAATTTTAGGCACAAGTTACAAACTTGCGATAGCATGGGTGTTGAGTTCAATTTAGGCACAAGTTGCAAACTTGCGCCAGCATTGGTGTTGGGTTCGCTTCTACCCCTGATGCGGGAAGGGGATTTAGGAATCATTCATGGTATTAAAGAGTCCCGCGTGAGGGATAGTAGTGGAAAGGCTGCGGTGAGGAACGAACTAAGCCTTGCAGCGGATAGCCCGACCCGTTAGGGGCACGCCCAAATAAAAATATCCCCGAAGTAGATGTCTCCGGGGATATTGATCAATTTTACAAATATAAATCCACTCAGTAGTTAATCGATAATAATCATTTTTCTAGTGGCAGTAAAGTTACCGGTTTCAATGCTATAGTATATAACTCCGGATATTCCTAATTCATTCGTAAGCACTTTCATTTCGTTTAGACCGACTTTAGCATCCATTTCTTTGCGAAGTAGTTCTCTACCCGCTACGTCATGGAATTTGATCACTGCACGATCATCGACCGGCATGTTGAAGGTGATTCTCGTTTCGTTTCTGAAAGGATTCGGTTCGTTCTGATACAATGCGTAGTCGCCAAGACGATTAGCATCGTTCGTGAATCTCAAATCAATTCTCGCCACTTTCAAGTCTTCGCCTAGGTATGCCTCAGCAGGTGTGTATAATGAACTCATAGTGATCATTTCGCTCAGCTTGCCGTTAGCGTTAGCTTTAACTTTCAGCGTAAACAATACTTCACTTTCGTTCACTGTCAATGGATTCAATCTTCCGTATGACATCGTCACTACACCGTTGTTAAGAATTCCTGCATTGTCAAGGGTCATTTCCAACTTACCAGGGATTATTTCCTCTAAGTGGATTCCATTCATATGAAGGGTATATTGGTAACCGTTCACTTCAAGGAAGTTCTGACCTTTGATCTGGATCTCAACAACTTCATCTTTCTGCACTTCGCGATCTTCAGTTACCAAGGAAACTAATTCTCCACTTCTGCCTTCTGTAGATCTGCCTATGGCGCTTTCGTTAACATCACCTATTTTAACTGCGATGAACTTGTTGTTGATAACATTTTCTTCGCCTGTTAACACCTTGATTTTCTCATTGAAAGGCCAAGGGTTTCTAGGATTAACGAACTCAAAGGCTGCATCTACGAACCTCCAGCTCTTATTAGATGGAAGTTCAAGGATTTTTCTAAGAATAAGTGCTCTCAATTGTACGAGATCATCAGGTCTGATACGCGCGTCATAATTGATATCCGCTGCTATCAGTTTGTAAGGACTATCGAAGTCATGCAAGCCAAGCAAGTAGCGTTGAATCAATACCAAATCCAGTGTAGATACGCCATCGAGATAATCGGTGTTTCTCTCAGCAGAGATCAGGTACAAGTTCGGTGTCGGATTTTCATTGAAAACGAACATACCGTTTTGAGCTGTTACCATTTCAACAGGGTAATTAGGTAAGGCCGTAGAAAGTGATACTTCAACATCTTTCAATGCTTCTTGATTCTCTGTCACTACTCTACCTGAAATATTGATTCTGTCGATAGCTTCATCTTCACATGCATCACTATTATCCTGAAGAACGAGTCTCACCGTACAATAATCGCTATTGCCTGCAAGATCCCAAATCCAGATATCAAGTATAATCAACTGTGTCACACCGTTTTCGATATCATCACAAGTAAATGTTCGTGTCGGAACAATGTTGTCACCGGAGAAGGAGTATCTCAAATCTTCCTCTGAAGTACAGTTATCAGTGCTTTGGATATTGAACCATTCAGCATGAATCGTAATAGTTCCATCTTCCATGGCTACAGCAATAATCTCATCCGTACATATTGGAGAAGGTTTTTTGACATCCTTGACTTCGACCAATTGCGTACAAGTCGTGATATTGCCACAACCGTCTGTCACTGACCATTGTATTCTGTGTGTACCTAAGCCTACATTTTGAATAGCCACCTGTACATCAGTTCCTTTGACAGTTCCTGTTACATCAAATGTACCATTGTTATCTCTATCGAATTGGTAAGTCCAATTCAATTCAGCATTGATACCACAGCTTTCATCGATAGCAGATTGGTTCAATAGTATAGTGCCATTTTCACAGTCTGTACCTTCAAATCCAACTTCAACTGTGTTACAATTCACTATTTCAGGTGCTTCTTCATCAGAGATTTTGATTACCTGAGTTCGTGTGTATTTACCTAGTTCAAATGGATCGTTAGGGCTGTATACACACCAATCAATCACTGTCCAAGTTCTAAGAATCTTGTAACATACTCCGTCTACAAAGTTGAAAATATCATCCTTCTTGCTTACTGCTACTGATTCACACACTCCTGTGGAAAGAATAGGTGCAGCCATAGGGATATTATCTAAACATGTTCCTTCCCAATCAGCCGGCCATATGATGTCTGTCAATGGATCGAATGGTTGTGGAGAATTAATGTTGATTATTTGCGTACAAGTCACCTGAGAGAAGCCTTCCACTCTCCAAATTCTCGTTACGACACCTGTTCCACAATGGTTGAGATTTTCGATGTCGGTATAGAAGAACTCAGTGTTAGGACAACCTTGGATCAATGTTGGAACACCAGTTACACTAGTATCATAGATATCCTCAAGACAATCTACAGTAATAGATTCAGGACATTCAATAACCGGTGGAATCTTATTATCCACGATTATCTCCACCATACATTCATTGTAATTATCACCGGCTGATCCAAAAATACCGTTCATATCTGCATCATCCCATGCTCTTAGTACCACCATTATCGGACCTGCGCCCACATCTGCACAGCAGAAATCGACATAGTCACCAGGTATTAAGTTTTCAGGGATTCCACAATTATCTGACATTCTGAACACTTGCAGTTTCATATTTCCACAGTTGTCATAACTTCCATTATCAAAGCTAGTAGCAAATACTCTAGCATTACCTGAGTTAGTTAATGACACTACTGTTTGTTCAATACATACCGTCACAGGAGGCACATTGTCTACAACAGTAACTTCGAACATACAAACGCTGTAGTTCCAGCAATTATCAGATACCTGAACTTTTACTGTGTGTTTGCCTTTCTTCATGTTTTTGATAATGAAATCACCGTTCGGAGACTTAACTACCGTGCAACCTGAAACAATCACTACTATATCTTTCACTTCGCTACAATCATCAGTAAGCAATTGATTGATATTTCCAAGATTCAGCGATCCCATACAGCTATAATTGTCTGTACTAATCGTAACATCATCGAAACACTGCGTAAATTCAGGACCGGTGATATCATTCACCTTGATAGCCTGTATATGTCTCAATGGATTCACACCAAATGAAAGTGGTAAACATTCATTTCTGATCGTCCAGTGTCTTAGTATTTCATATGCTCCTGTACAGTTAGCATCGTCTAAGATTTCATCCCAGTATCCGATATTGAATTCACATAAATGTGAACCATAAACCGGTTGACCTTCTATCGTTGGATAGCCTGTGTTATCAGGATGTGTCAAGTTAGGGTTCAATGCTACCTCTGCGCAATTGAATGCATCATCAAAGACGAAGTCTGTAGGGAATTCAATCATTTCAAGATCGAAAGGTAGAATTGTTATCACTTGATCGCAAGTTACTTTGTCACCAAATGCATTTGTAATCACCCAAGTTCTATTCAAGATAGCTCGTGGATCGCTACAAGTTCCTAAATCCTCGTAAGTATCGAAATAACTTATTTGAGCAGTCGGCACACAATTAGTTACCACTGGAGAA
Source organism: uncultured Saprospiraceae bacterium (assembly GCA_937894165.1). GTDB lineage: Bacteria > Bacteroidota > Bacteroidia > Chitinophagales > Saprospiraceae > CALCSX01. The sequence goes on from CALCSX010000223.1 coordinate 8,909, forward strand.
CCTGTAAATATTGGGTCGTAAGACTCATTACATTGAATTGTAACGTCCTCAGGACAATCTACCAATGGTATTGACAGTGCTTCCACATTTATTAATGTTGTACAACAGTTAACTATAGGGTCATTACAGCTACAGATAGTTGCTGTAACTTGAGTTCCCATGTGTTCAGTTGTCAAAATAGCTGTTCCCGCTTGACTAGTTCCTATAATCATACCCATTTCGTCATAAAGAGTGATACAGTAGTTATCATAGCATCTGTATGCACTTCCTTCCAACAACATATCACCTGTTACAGGACCGGAACAATCTCCACCAAGAGACAGGTTAATTTCATCATTACAAACCAGAGTGGTTGTGTTAGGGATGAATTCAACAACAGTTACAGTATAGCTACAAGAGTCTATATTTCCTGATGGATCAATGATTGTAACAGTAACTACCGTAGTACCGATAGGGAAATAGTATCCCGGCGCAGGAGAGAAAATCACCTGGCTAATGCCACAATTATCGCTTGCGTCAATCGCAGGGTACTGGTAGGTTGTGCTACATTCTGTAGGACCTAGGAATAATGTTACATCATTACAATAGCTAGGGCTTATAACAGGATCTTGGTTATCAAGAACTGTCACCTCAAAGCTACAGGTAGATTCATTTCCAAATTGATCAATTAGAGTGTATGTTACCAAAGTAACACCAACTTCAAAGAATTCAGTCACTTCATAACCGCCCATGTCAGTTAAAACTCCACTTGCCGGTACATTAATACCATCTACTGAGCTATAATCTACTCGAATTGAACCTAAACAACAGTTATCTCCAAAGAATGCATGTGTCCAAGTAAATTCAGCACCACATATTCCAAGTTCAGCATCCAAAGTCACATCAGTCTGGCTGTATGGCAACATTTCTGAGAACTGTATTTCCCATGAGTCTAAAGAACCTGCAAGATCTAGGCTGCTATAGATTTCTAAAGTCCATGTACCGAACGAAGATTCACCGAAGAAATTCTTAAACGGCTGGATAGGCTGGTATGTACCCCCTTGTCCCGCAGGTCCACATAGAACATTTTCAAGACTTTCGTCAGCATTATCATCAAGATTCATATCGAAGTCAGCTGTTTGGTTACAGATATTATCAAATAATATTATCTGTGTACCATTAGGGCTGATCAAACGCGCAGTTAATCCAAACATTGTAGGATAAGTTCCTACTAAATTACTGATAGTTATATCAGATATTTGGAAATCTTCAGTGACATTTATCGTTGAGGTGAAACATTGGCCGGATTCGATTGCTCCGCCGGTTCCCTCATAATCATATGTCTCAACTTCTGCACAGAAAGGTGCTTCTTCATCAGTAACTTCTACATCGAAGCTACACATTCTAACTGAAGGATTTTCGCTTTGAAGTGTTGCTAAACCGCCATTGTCAGGGAAAATAACGTCTGTAAGTTCGTCATTAAGTTCTCCTAGACTTTCAGCATCACAATCATTTGCAAGTCTCCAATCTTCAGCAGTATCTGTATCACAAATTCTGATTCTGTGGAATGAATTGCCATTGAGGTTGCCTGACCAATTAAAGTTGGTAGGAATGTAGCCATTCAATGCAACACCATCAATAATTCTATCTAAAAATCCTATGTAATATCCTACCTGAGTTCCTTCAGGTAAAGTTGTAAACAATTGTACATACACATCACCCGGTGCAAGAACTACATCAGCCGGAACCATGTAAGTTTCTGTATCCGGTCCTTCTCTTGAAATTTCCAAACAAGATAGATCGTAAGATGCCGGTCCGAAATTAGTTATTTCAATTCCACTTACCACACCATCATTAACTACCTCAGTGATGAGGAGTATGGGTTGGTCTGTGATAGTGTATTTCACTGTATTTAATCCGACATCGAATACATATCCAGATGCATCAAGTATTCCACAGCCTGTGATTTCACCAAATACATTTTCCACTTGGTAAATAACAGATACATTATCAGGACAATTATCCTCTATTCCTTGCGGTTGGATACCAAACACAGCTGCTCCACAAGTTAATATATCATTAGTGATAACAACATCATCAGGACACTCCATTGATGGAGGCAGGTGGAAATCGTTAACTACTATTTTCAATTGACAAGTGTCTCTATTACCACAATCATCCTCAGCCTGGAAGATCAATATTGTAAGACCGACAGGGAATAAATCTCCTGAGTTTAAGCCGGTAGTATCAATTTGTGTAATCACTACTCCACTACAGTTATCTTCAGCCGCAGGAGGAGAGAAATTCACAAATGCTGAACACCAACCCTCAGGTGCACTCACTATGATAGGTAATCTTGGACAATTCGTAAATGTAGGAGGAGTAACATCTCCAATGCTAAATCTGCCTGTAAAGCTACTAGCATTTCCACATTCATCAGTAGCTGTAAATATTACATCTACATATCGCGTATTACCACAGATAGTAATCCAGTTTGAAGGATGGTAATCATTGCTCCACTCGAATGATCCACATGAATCAACTGCTGTTGCCCCGGCATTATTTGTTAACCAGAAATCAAACTCCGGATAATTTCCTGCAGGTGGGCCATCACATTCTTCCATCACCATATCCTCACCACCGGTAATTATCGGTCCTTGCGTGTCTTGGATAATAAATTCTGCTTCAGCAGTTACAGAGTTGCCACAATCATCAATTATTGTGAATCTAAATAATTTAGTTCCTGTAATTGCACACAAGTCAGTTTCATTCACCAAATCATATTCCCAAGTCACATCAGAACAAATATCTGATGCTACTCCATTTCCATTAGCTGCTAACCATGCATTGAGTTCTTCAATATTTCCACTACCGTTACATTCAGCAATGTAAGTTGTCGGTAATACATCGAAGACTGGATCAGTATTATCTTCTATTGTGAAGTTAGCTTCAGTATTGACTGATACATTTCCACATTCATCAGTAGCCACAAATCTGTATCGTCTTACACTAGTTCCTCCACAATTAAGTGTTTCACTGATTAACTCATTTGACCAAGTTAAAGGCTCACTACAAGCATCTGTTGCTCTTGCTCCACCATTATCATTCAACCAGTTTTCAAGATCCGCTATATTTCCAGCACCATCACATTCTACTAAAGTATCTCTAGCTTCAGTGATAATGGTTGGACCTACGTTATCTACAACATTTACTGTTGCAAGAGCAGTAACAAAGTTACCACATGCATCGGTAGCAGTGAATGTCACATCGGCAAAGCCGGTTCCATCACTACAACCATCTTCAAGACCATCGAAATCATTAGTATAAACAACTAAAGAACAATCGTCAGATGCATCAGCACCACCCACAATATTTAACCATGCGATTATTTGATCATATGGATCAGTTGAACCATCACACTCAATTGTCAAATTCTGAGGTAAAATCTCCCATTCAGGAGCTGTTTCATCAAAGATGCTAAATATAGCAGTAGTAGAACTTGAATTGCCACAATCATCAGTAGCAGTAAAGGTCACTGCCACTTCACCGGTTGTTCCACAATCTGTCAATATTGTTCCGTAGTTATTTGACCATGTTATGTTTCCACACAGATCTTCTGCTACAGCGAATCCGTTGTTATTCAACCAATTTAATATATCAGAAGAATTATTCGCTCCATTACACTGAACCATAAATGGCTGTGCAGGGGTCGTAATTTCCGGTGCTGTGGTATCCTCAATAATTACATTTGCAAAACATTCCGTGCTATTTCCTGAATCATCAGTTGCTATAAATCTGTAAAGTATAGTTTCAGTATTTCCACACTGAGAATTTACACTGAATACTGAAGCAACAATTTCAACATTATCATCACAATTATCAGTCGCAACAGCAGAAGCTATCCAATCATTGATCAAATCAGTATTGTTCACATCAGCACATTCTAAAACTAAATCCACAGGACATGTAAGAACAGGTGCTTCTGTATCACCTACTGTTACTGTAAAGCTACATGTCCATGTCTGTCCACTCGCATCTTCCGTAATTGTATATGTCACAGTACTAGTTCCTAAAGTAAATATGTATCCACTCACATCATTCAAGCCATCTACCATACTTCCATCAGGATTTTCAACTTCCCATGTTATGGTTGCCGGACAATTACTATTTGCTAATAAAGGAGTCAAGCTACCAGCAGGGGATTCCCATTCACATGTGCCTTCATCGGTACTGTTTATCACTACATTACCCGGACATACGATCACAGGATCCTCCGTATCGATGACATTGATCGCAAACCAACAAGTATCACTTACATTGCCACTTCCATCTTCTGCTACATAGGCAATATCGTACAGGCCAACTCCTAGGATACTATCCTGAGCAGGACCAAATACTTGTCTCACCTCTATAACTTCACAGTTGTCTTCCGCAATAGGTATACTCCATATCGCACCACTCTCACAATCGTCATCAAACAGACCTACCGTGAATGTAATGTCTTGTGGACAATTTACAAATACAGGTATTTCCGTATCTTCTACTACTATTTCTATCTCGCATGTTACTGTATTTCCTGCAGCATCTACAGCCGTCCAGATCACTACTGTACTTCCCACAGGGAAGGTAGCACCTGCTAAGCTGTTTGGATTGCCCCACGCTCCGAAATTGTGCGTCAAACTCACCACTCCACAGTTGTCCGTAGCCGTAGCGTCAAACTCAGTTCCCTCAACTATATAACCACATACACCATCCGTAGTTTCTCTCTCGAAATTATCTACGTCCGTAGGACATGTGATCACTGGGAATTCCTCATCCATAACTGTCACACTCTGTATACATGTACTCACATTGCCTGAAGAATCTATCACTGTAAACTCTACCTGGTTGATGCCCACTGCAAATTCGTACTCCGTACCATTCGCCTGTGGTGTGCTGATGCTATTAT
>CALCSX010000224.1 GCA_937894165.1 uncultured Saprospiraceae bacterium
GAGATAGAATTTAGTTCTGAGGATGGATGTGGCATTGTGAAGTCAGGAATTGTGACAGTAACTGTTGAGGACAATACGGCTCCTGTTATTGTGGATTGCCCGGCTGATATGACAATATCTTGTAGCGATGATATTAGCGATTTGAGTATTTATGGAGAGGTGGAAGCTACGGACAATTGTGGAATAGCGGACATCGATTTGGAAGAGACATTTAATTTGAGTGATTGTGAAGGAGGGGAAATAGTAAGAGTATGGACGGTGACTGATGCGGCAGGAAATGAGAGTATTTGCGAGCAAGTCATCACGGTTGAAGGACCCGACGCATTAGAATCTAACGATATTTTATGGCCGGAAGATACAGAAGTATTTGGTTGCAATCCGAATTATGATCCGTCGGAATTAGGAGAACCTATTTTGCCATTAGGTGAGTGTAGAATTTTGGAGGTTTCTTTTATTGATGAGGAAGATAATGACATAGATGGATGTCCATTCATCCAAAGAAATTGGACGGTAATAGATAATTGTGATTTGTATCAACCCGGGGAAAATATTTTCTCTCACACGCAAATTATTTATAAAAATGATGACAACGATTTTGATTTATTTATACAATCGATTTATAATTTAGAAATAGACCCGGGATTGTGTGAGGCATTTTTAGACTTGATATTAGAAATAGATGGTCAGTGTGAATCTGCAGTAAATGTTTCATGGGAGGTCAATTTTCCATCGGGAGATATGGATTCCGGAATAGGGCTTGAAATTTCAGAGTTTTATCCGGTAGGAACAACGAATGTGATTTTCACAGTTGAAAGTGAGTGTTTTGGTGTAAAGACTGCCAATGTAGAGATAAATGTAGAAGATAATGAAGCTCCAACGATAATGGTTAATCCGGGAGATATACTAATTTCGTGTACAAATATGAGTTTTGATATAACTTCAGGGTTTACGGCTTTCGATGTTTGTGGAATTGATACAACATATACTGTGATTGATACTATTTCAGTGGATGATTGTGGTGTGGGTGTCTACGAAGTAATTTTCACGGCTATCGATGTAAATGGTAATAGTGCTTCAGATTTCAGGATTGTAGAATTTTTCAATCCAATGGATACATTAGTTGCTAGTGATTTTAATGTACTACAAGATACGATCGATATTATTTGTGAAGAGGATTTGGAAGATACAGGAATTTTAGAGTATATAGGTGCCAATATGTGTATACCTATAGAAATCACATTTGAAGACGAAATCGACAATAGTCAACCGGGATATTGTGCAGTTATTACACGAACTTGGACTGCTATTAGTCCGTGTGATGATTTCGAAAACACTTTCACGACAATGCAAGTGATAAGAATTACTGAAGATGATACAGCTCCTGACCTAAGTGCAATTCAAGACATTACTGTATATATTTCTTCAGGATCATGTGAAGTGGATGTATTTTTCGACGAAAGTTTAATAGAGGAATGTTTACTTTTCAGTTTGACTAATGATAGTCCTTTTGCAGATAATAGTGATGGATTACCAAGCGGATCATATCCAGCGAGCAACAACTATGTTGTAGAGTTAATTGCGGAGGATTATTGCGGGAATATTACCATTAAGAGTATAATAATAAGTGTTAATGATACCATTGCTCCTGAAGTAGAGTGTTTTGCTGATTTAGAGTTTTCGCTTGTTGCCGGCGAAATTGAAATAAGTGTCGATCAATTAGCAGTATTGGGAGATCCGATGTGTTCAAATGATTATTTAACTTTTTCTGCGGAAGGTGACCCTTCAGAAAATAATATCCTATTGGATTGTACAGATTTAGGTTTGTTGGAATACACTATATATGGTTTTGACGAATCCGGTAATAGTGATAGTTGCACTGTGATTTTCAATTTAATTGATTTAGAATTGGATTGTGGCAGCAAAGGAGGAAGGATATCGGGTACTATAAAAACCATTTTTGGTGAAAAAATAGGTAATATCGACATGGTTGTAGAGACCGGGCAATACATCATTGGTAAGCAAAATTTAGATGGTGAGTACTCATTTAACGTTCAATTAGATAGATCTTATAAAGTAACCACTGAAAAGGTTGATGAAATGTTTAATGGAGTTACTATCCTTGATTTGATTTTGTTGGCGCAACATATTATAAATGATACGCCCTTAGCTAACCCGTATTATCTTTTGGCTGCGGATGTTAATAATGATAAAAAAATCAATTTTAACGATTTAGTGGAATTACGTAGTGTAATGATGAGAAGGCAAGCTAACTTCAGTGGGGAGGAATCCTGGAAATTTATTCCGGAAAATTTTGAAATTGGTGATGCCTCGAATATTTTCAATATTGAAATTCCGGAAAGCATATATATCGAGAATCTATCTAGTGATATGGATGAACAGAATTTTATTGGAATAAAAATCGGAGACATTAATAATACTGCTGTCAAAGCCAGGTCAACAACGATTTGGAACTATGAAACAAGCGTTACAGGTTCGAAGACCATTCTTCATATTTATCCCAACAATTCTGATTTGTGGCTTGGAATGGATTTGAACTTAAATTTGCCGGCGGGAGTAAAAATTTCAAAATATAATTGGACGGGAGGTGATGAAGCATCGCATCTGATTTTCGATGGTGAACTAATGAATAATGCTGTTTATAAACTGATCGGGTATTCTACCTCAGCTTTAAATAATTCAGATATTCAAGCGGTTTTAAATATAGAATTTGAAAATCTGCCACCTAATTTCGATTTCGAGTCCCTATTTGGTGAAAGTTCTGAAGCGGTTTCTGTCGAATATCGAACACACGATCTTAACTTTAGAAGATTACAACCGGATTTTGCGATTGAAACTTCATTTTATCCAAACCCATTCACTCATACTTCTAATATAGAATTGGTGATGAATAAGGAGGAAGAAAATGTACAGTTCTCAATAATTGATAAGATGGGTAGAGAGATATATAGACAAAAACGCAATTTTATTGAGGGTAAGAATTTGATAGAGATTAATTCACAAATGATCAACACGCCCGGAGTTTATTTTTATAAAATTGAGTTCTCTGAACAAATTGTGCAGGGTCAGATTATTAAAATTAAATAATTAGATAAATTATATTTCTAGTTATCTGAATAGAGAAAAAGGGGGGAAACCCCCTTTTTTTATTGTATTTTAGAAAAAAAAATAATTTTTTTCTAAAATAATATACACGTTATTAAAAAACATTATATATTTGACCCTGTATTAACGGAGATAAA
>CALCSX010000225.1 GCA_937894165.1 uncultured Saprospiraceae bacterium
TTGTAGACTTGATCCCAACCTTTCCAGCCGGTTCTGTCTAGGAAGGAACTATTATGCCAAATGAAACTGAATATCCCACCGGTTACCTTTTGACGGTTGATCATCTGCTTTACTAGTTCGATAGATTCGGAAGGTTTCATCCTCATATATCGTAAAAGCGTCACGTCCATTACTATGAACGGGAAAATCCGCAACACTGTTTCTTTCTCTTCCTGAAGATCGTACCATAAATATGAATATCCTGTCGAAGCTCTATAACCAATGCGATCGTAAAATCCCATGGAATGTTCCTCGCGAATGCCTAAGCGGATCAAATTTCGAAATGTTTGTGGCAGTCGAAAATGTAAAAAATGCTGTCTCGACTTAATAATAGGGCGATGGGTAAAATGCTCCAACAATTTTTTCTCTTTTCTCATAATCTTTGGATCTTCATGGGACTGAATAGATGGATGCCATTGACATGGAATTTGATGATAGTCAGTTAATGTCCGAATCCATTTGAAAAATGCCGGGTGTCGAGGATTTAAATTTTCATCTCGTCCTATTCTACGTTGGGCTGCAAGAACAAACACGTTTAATTCTGTTTTGGAATTCTTCACCGGATTTAGCCAAATATCGAAATCAGCATATGGATCCGCATTGTGTGACCTTCGGAAATTAATAAGTGAGCGTATATATTTAAAGTCTAACTCCAGAGCCGCTTTGGCAATAGAGCCCAAGGTTCGAAACCAACTTTTATGACTATATGCATACATATAATCAATGTCAATTCCTGCCAATTTGCTCAACTTGGGTGAGAAAACATGAAGCATAGGGAAGCTCAATCGCAGCTTTTCATAAAATTCTAAAATCAGAATATCGACCAAAGGAAGCTTTTCAAATCCATTCTTTACAGCGGTGAAATTATCAAAAGTTATCCTTTCATATTCATCCTGATCCGTAATGAAATATTCTTCATACCTGCTAATAAAATAAAATACCATAGCAAAAAGATCGAAATTGTCACCTGATTCGTTAATAAACATGCGAAACGCAGTATTTTTCCCTTCTGTTTTGCAATCCACTTCTGCTGCATTGAAATCCGCTAAAAAACCGGAAACCGGAATATTAACGGTTGGGCAGGAAGTAATGTGTGTGGAATAATTGATATGGATAACCTCCGAGGAAGGAATTTGGCTAAAAATTTTAATATCGAGCTTTAAAACTTCTTTAAAAATGAAATTTAATGTATATTTTATTCTTGAAGTTTCTTTATCTACTAAAATATTGATTTTCAAATGAGTATAATTTGCTATTAATTAAATTTAAATTTTATAATCTGACGAGGGTGAAAAATACACTAAAATACGTGCAAAATTTAAAAAAGAATGGTTAATTATTTGGATAAATAGAACTATTTTTATATTAATTTGTGTTATCTATGTAAGTTTAAAAGACATATTTCATGAAGAAATTAAACCAATTTTTCTTGCTTTTCATCATTTCACTTTTGGCAATCGTTAGTATCGATGCTCAAAGTGTTATAACTATTGATGAAACTAAGAAGGGTTTTGTTTATTCTGATGAAACGGCGATAAGGTTAGATTTAAAAACAAATGGCTTTGAGCTAGGTTATTTGTGGGGTAGTTATACGAATTACAATACTTACAAATATTACAATATCAGTGTCGGGAATGTGAAAGATCCCAGAGAATATAAATCCAGATATCAGTTGACTCAAATAGGTGCTTATTCCAGCTCCTACGCCTATGGCAAAATCAATAGTCTATTTCAAATAAAAGGGGCAATTGGTGTTAGGAAATCAATTTCTGAAAAACCAAAAGCTAATGGTGTCGTTGTGGGATATAATTATGAATATGGTTTGAACTTAGGTATTTTAAAACCATATGTTCTGCGTGTTACCATGCCGGGGGAAGGCGGAAGAAATGAAGCCTTGGTTTATTATTCTGAGGAAACAGCAGATGTTTTTTTAAATCAAAATTTGACAAGATCACATGCAGGTTTTAGATCTGGGTGGGATAATGTCAAATTACGACCGGGTTTGAACGGAAGGTTTGGACTAAATTTCAGCTTTGGGCAAGAGGATGAGTTTGTTAGAGCTCTAGAGGCCGGAGTGGATGCAAGTTTATATTTTAACGCAGTAGATTTAATGGTCGATTCTAACAGACCATACTTCATAAATCTTTATGTATCTTTGCAGCTGGGTTGGAGGAAATAGTCCTCAAAAAATCAAGTTTTTGGTATGATAGAATTGAATGTGATTAGTGCACAACAAGAGAAGCGAACGAAAAAGCCGGATTGGTTGAGAGTGAAGCTTCCTATAGGAGAGAGTTACAAAAAAGTTAGAGAATTAGTCGATACTTATAAATTACACACGATCTGCCAAAGTGGAAATTGTCCTAACATGGGTGAATGTTGGGGGGAGGGCACAGCCACTTTTATGATTTTAGGAAATACATGCACAAGGTCTTGTTCCTTCTGCGCCGTTAAAACAGGGAGACCTCCTGAATACGATGAGGATGAGCCTGAGAGAGTAGCTGAGGCTATTTACCTGATGCAGGTAAAGCATGCCGTTATTACTTCCGTCAATAGAGACGAATTAAAAGACAGAGGTGCCGAGATCTGGTATCGTACTGTCGTCAATGTAAAAGTAAAAAGTCCTACTACAACTATAGAAACCTTGATTCCCGATGTAAAAGCCAATTGGGATGCTTTGGAACGAATGATTTCAGGGGGGCAGGAAGTTGTGTCTCATAATATGGAAACTGTTGAGGATTTATATAGAAAAGTAAGACCTCAGGCAAAATATCAAAGGAGCTTGGCGCAAATTAAAAGGACTAAGGATTACGGTAAAAGAACCAAGTCAGGAATTATGGTTGGCTTGGGTGAGTCCAAAGATCAGGTATTTAAAATAATGAATGATTTAGTTGATCATGGCTGTGATGTTTTGACGATTGGACAATACTTGCAACCTACTAAAATGCACCTTGAAGTCGCTGAATTTATACACCCGGATCTTTTTGCAGAATATAAAGAGGTAGGCTTGAGCAAGGGTTTTGATTTTGTAGAATCCGGACCATTAGTAAGGTCCTCGTATCATGCGGAGCGGCATTTATAGAAGTGGAGCGTTTTTAACTTAATATTCTAAGTGACGTCAGGTAATCAGGTTCACTTCTCTTTTTAGAGAAAAATATGAAATTCGAAATTTATTTTCTCATGTTTAGGCGATAGCTAAGACTTTGCAATTCTCGTGGTTCGAGAATATTAATGATATTCGGATTTAAGTTCTCGTGGATCGAGAATTGGATATCGAAAGCATCATTTCTCGTGGTTCGAGAAAAATTGATACCTCCTTATTAACAAGAGTCTAAATTGCTCTGGCACTTTGTCAAAAGCCTAAAATAAATTTATTGTCCTCTTTTACACCTAAGCTATCTTTTCCCGACCTCCTCCATCACCCGCATTATCTGCTTCTCATGCCTGTCAAAATGCTCTTGCATAAATTTCAATGCCTGACTCATATTCATCCTTCCCACAATTGGATGTTTATAAAGTTCTGCATTTAATTGCTCCGAACTCATCGATTCGATTAACTCCCTCATCGCGCTACGCGCAGCCGCCCACTCTTCCTTTGCTTCCGAAAAACTTTGTGAATTCTTCGGGGGTGGCAAAGCAGCAGGAGCCTTGAATTTGACTTGTAGTAAGAGGGCTATTTTCAATAATAACCATCTATACCTTGCTTTAAACCCTGCTTTTTTAAACTTTTTTTCAGTCGAAAGTTTGTATTTCATATACTTGACACTCCCGCCCTCAGCAAAAGTCAGGTGCTGCATGATTTGAACGACGGACCATTTTCCGGGAGCCCACTGTTCATTCAACAAAGCCGGAGGATAGCTTTGAAGCTTGGTCATTAGCTTCTGCCAACTGGATTCAAATTTGGAAAGTAATTCATTGATTTGTGGATCCACTTTTTCCCTACAATCTAATCATTTTGTCTCAATCTGAAATGTAATTTTAAAAAGATTTGCTATTTTCAAATCAAATTTCGGAAAATCTACTTTAAACATAAACTCATCCCTAAATGAAAACCCAATCTTCAAAGCAATATTTCCAAAATCTGAATATCATTTTTGTCGCAATTATTCTGGCAATAATCAGCTTTGCTGCAGTTGTCCTTATGCTAAACCCCGAGCAACTTGAAGTAGATTCCCAGAATCATTCAAGTCTATTATTAATTCTTGTACCTATATTTATGGTAGCCTCTATCTTCCTCAGCATCTATATCTCATCATTACGAATGAAAAATATTACTGAGCAAACAAATTTAGCCGATAAACTCACTTCCTTCAGAACTACTTTTATCATCAAACTCGCCATTCTTGAAGCCCCTGCCCTCTTCGCAATAATCGCTTACATGCTTACTCGGAATATTTCCTTCCTTATAATGGCAGGAATTATGATTTGCTTTATCATCTTGCAATATCCCAACAAGGAAAACATTCTCAAAATCCTCAAAATAACACAGAGTCAAAGAATTCAATTAGAGAATAATATTGAAATATAATTTTGTAGAAATTAAATATTTTATTCCTCCTTCCTTTCCTCCCCCGCCGATTTCAATCCTGTCCTCTCCACGTTGGCCTTCATCTTAGCAAATCCGGGACGCGCCAATGCTGACTCGTGAAATTGTGCATCAAATTTCTCCTCATCCAGCCCTGCCCAATCCTCCCTCGTCCAACTCAACCAATCACTCTGGGGATTAAATTCCGGAGTAGAATGGGGAGTACTAAACTTGTTCCAGGGGCATACCTCCTGGCAAATGTCGCAGCCGAAAGCCCAGCCCTCCATTTTATTCTCCAAATCTTTTGGAATCTCTTTATGCGTTTCTATGGTAAGATAACTAATACACTTAGAAGCATTGACTAAATACCCATTCTCATCAATGGCATCTGTTGGACAGGCATCGATGCAGCGAGTGCAAGTACCACAATAATCTCGGATTGCTTGGGTGTAAACCAATTCAACATTCACAACCATAACGGCCAAAAAGAAATAAGATCCCTTCTGCGGATGAATAATCAACGTATTTTTTCCATACCAGCCCAATCCCGCCCGCTTGGCCCACTCCCTCTCCATTATTGGTGCAGAATCTACAAAAGCTCGCCCTCGGATCACCCCTTTCGGGCCATTTATCTCCTTCAAAAGATCCCTCACCTTCTTTCGCACTACCAAATGATAATCTCGACCGTAGGCATATCTCGCTATTTTCGGGATATCATCCCCGCTAGGCTGCTCTTCTTCAGGCGAGTAATTATAGCTGAGTACTACAATAGACTTAGCATTGGGCACTACCAACAGTGGATCCAACCTCTTCTCAAATCTCTTTCCAATGTAAAACATCGTTCCTGCATAGCCACGATCCAACCATTCCCGCAGATGCTCCTCTTCCTCGTCCAGCCTCCCCGCCGGCACAAAACCGATATTGGAAAAACCATACTTTCCCAATGCTAATTCTTTAATGTATGAGGTCTTCTCCTCCACCGTATATTCCACCGCTCCTCTTTTCACTCCTAGATTATTCTATGATTTGTAATTTAGCAAACTTCAACATGATCCGCTTTTTTTGGTCTGAATCGATATTCGGAAAAAATATAGTCGCTACTTTATTGGCATTAACTCCGTCAATATCCAGTACTTTCCCTTCCCCAAATCTTGCGTGCAGAACTTTCATTCCTGTTTCTATCAGACCTGATGGACTAGGTTTGAAGTTGGCCAAATCCACCACCGGTGCATTGTTGAAAACCTTTCTTATAGGAATTCCCCCGCTAACACCTGATTTGGATGGCTCTTCCAAAATATTTCTAGCAGCCATCGCGCGACCCGCTCCTGAAAGATCCAAAGCATCCGGGTCTATCTCTTCTAAAAATCTGCTCGGCTCATTATACCTCATATTTCCATACTGGTATCTGGAACTAGCATAAGATAGAAAAAGGTACTTTCTAGCTCTGGTTATGGCTACATAAAACAAGCGACGCTCCTCGTCTATTTCTTCCGGATTTTTCATCGAAAGAAAGCTTGGAAATAGATTTTCCTCCAAACCTACCACGAAAACTGCGTCAAATTCCAGCCCTTTAGCGGAGTGTACCGACATTAACGTCATTCTTTCCTCCGTCGCATCATCGGAAGTATCCAGGTCGCTTATCAAAGCTACATTTTGAAGGTAGGTAGCCATCGACTTGTTACTTATTTCATCCTGATCCTCTGCCAACACATCCTCTTCTGTAAATTCTTTAATACCATCCAATAATGCAATTGTATTTTCCTTTCGGCTCATCCCCTCAATTGTATTATCCTTATTCAATTCCGCCATTATACCTGACTCTTTCGCAATAATGACAGCCGTTTCATAGGCATCCAAATTCGCAGCTTTCTGATTAAATCGCTCCATCATATGAATAAAAGCATGGATAGTTGTCCCACTTCGTCCCTTATTCTCTACGCTTTTCAAGGCATCGAATAAAGTAATATCTGCCGCATTCGCATAATCAATAATTTTTTGCAATGTCGTGTCTCCAATACCTCGTTTTGGATAATTAATGATCCTTTTCAGTGCTTCCTCGTCTTTCAAGTTGACAGCTGCTCGGAAATATGCCAGCAAATCTCTCACTTCCTTTCTCTGATAAAATGACATACCACCAAAAATCCGATAAGGCACATTAGCCTTTCGTAAATACTCTTCGAAAACTCTAGATTGTGAATTAGTACGATATAAAATAGCTATTTCCTGATTAGGAATATGGTGCCTATTTTTTACCTCAAGAATAAAATCGGTAACCTTCCTTCCCTCTTCTGAATCGCTTAGCGCTCGTACCACTTTTATCTTATCCTCACTCACTACATCGGTCCAAATCTTCTTTTTTATCTGCTTGAGATTCTTTCCTATGACACTATTTGCCGCAGTAACGATATGAGAAGTTGATCTATAATTTTGCTCCAATTTGAAGGTCTGGAGCGTCGAAAAATCCTTCTCAAAATTCAAAATATTATCAATCGTGGCGCCTCTAAATGCATAAATACTCTGCGCATCATCGCCAACAATACAAATATTCATAGGACTTCCTTCGTACTTTGCCAATTTCTTAATAATGGCATATTGTAAAAAGTTAGTATCCTGAAACTCATCTACCAAAAGGTGTGAAAACTTGGAACGATATTTCTCAAGCACATTATCCACGTTATTTTGCAGTAAAATGAACGTTTGAAGAAGCAAATCATCGAAATCCATTGCACCTGCTTTAATGCAACGCTTCATATACTTGTTATAAATATTCCCCATTTCGGGCCTGTTCGCCATCCGATCCTGCATCATCAGATCATTATCTGCGAGATACATTTTAGGTGTAATAAGATTACTTTTTGCTGAAGAAATACGACCTCTAATTGTATTCGGTTGATAATCATCTTTATTCAGACCCATTTCTTTAATGAGTGAAGTAACGAGATTCTTACTATCATCGGAATCATAAATGGTAAAATCCCTGGGATATCCTATTTTTTCAGCTTCTACACGCAAAATTCTAGAGAAAATAGAGTGAAAAGTTCCTGCCCATACTCTTTCAGCTTTCTTGCCCACGACTTTTTCTATACGTTCCTTCATCTCCTTTGCAGCCTTATTGGTAAAGGTGAGAGAAAGGATTCTATCAGCGGGCACGCCCGAGTTGATAATATGTGCAATTCGGTAAGTTAATACTCTTGTTTTTCCCGATCCCGGACCCGCTATCACCATCACCGGACCGTCAATATTAGTCACTGCCTGACGTTGTACCGGATTTAATTCGTCTAAATAATTCAAATTTCTATTCTTTTATATCCGCAAAGTTACAGAAAAAGGCCAGCAATAAGGAACGATCTAAAAAACTATTCCGTTCCATTTCCGAAAGCAATTTTCATGATTATCACAATTTTTATTTGGGCGTATCCTTCCCATCTCCACTTTTAGGAGGTGGAGATAGGAAGGTCACTGCCCTCTAAGGTTCCGTCTCTCCGTTTCTCTGCGAGACCGCCATTTGGGATGGCGCTTGCCGGGCAGTTTACGCGAGATCCTAAAACCAAAAAAATAAAAAGAACTAAACTATTCCTCTTGCAGACTTAAAACATTAAACTATAGAAGCTAGATAAACAAAATAAAATAATTTTTAATTCCTTTAAAATGCGCTTTTATTTTAAATTATTTTAAATTTCATTTATTTCGCAATGTAATAATTAAAAATGCCATCATTTATTGGGATTTTTGACAACATAATTCACATAAAACTATTATATTGTTGATTCTTAAAAATCAAGTAACTACTAAGGTAGATGCTTTCGGAGATAAAAGTAAATTATTTTTCGTCAGACGAGACTGCTTTTTGCGTTAATAGCAGCGCTATTGACACAAAAAGAGACGAAGGATCACGGAAAATAAAAAATTTTAGATCGAAATTGATCGTGCCTGAGTAGTTACAAAAATCAAATAACATCTATACTTATTAAATCATGAAGTGCAACATCAAAATACTCATTCTTCGGCAATTGTTTGTATTGCTGATTCTTACCAATTCTTTTCCTCTATTATTTGGCCAAATTTCAGAAGAGAGAATGGCCGAATTAATGCCGGGAACTAAAATTGAACGGTTGAAAGAATTAGCCGGCGGCTATGAACGTGAGTTCATAGAACGAAAGAGAGTCGCTGAAGCGAGGGCTATAAGAGAAGGATGGCCTTTAAGAAAGGAACTTGAAGACGGGACAATATATGAGATAGTCGGCTTTGAAGGAAATATGCCCGAATATTTAATTACAACGAATAACATCGCCGCTCAAACACTTTCAACTAATCTTGTTTATCCTGATGGGGGTTTTGATTACAACTTGACAGGTAAAGGATTATTCGTAGGAGAATGGGACGGTGGAGCTGTCCTACTTTCTCATGATGAATTTGGTGGGAGAGCTATACAAATAGATGGTGCGGGAAGCATTAG
>CALCSX010000226.1 GCA_937894165.1 uncultured Saprospiraceae bacterium
AATATCAGTCAGGAAATTAAAATTAATTATCCCAATGTGAAGAATGTCTCAGCCGGTCGTATATATTCTCCTACTTCAAAGTCGAAAATTGACACGCTTACAACAGTCATGATAGAGAGTTCAAGCCCAGTGAGTGGAGAGGATATAAAAAAACTTGAGGCTTGGCTGAAAGTCAGGTTGGAGTTGGATAGAGTTAAGCTGATAGTTCATTAAAAAACAGGTAGATGGGGGGTGAATTTAATTTGATAAAAATTAAATATTATCTCCTTAGAAATATTTTATCTTTGTGGAAATTTTTAACCAAAATAGTTCTCCAAGATGGATTTTACTAAACAATTATTTCTAAGTCTTATCTTTTTTTCTTCCCTAATTGCTTGCAATAATAGTGATAATTCAGAAGGCAGTCAAGAAGAATCCGTTTCTAAAAACTACGAATTGCCTAAGGACTTTGATTCCAAAGTCCCTCATAATTATAGAGATAAATATGGTAAAAAAGCGAAAAGTGCTTTTACCCAATCTGATCTGAGAGAATCCAAATCTACATTTTCTTTAGGTCCAAAGCAGGGACAAATTATTGGTTTTTTCGAAGGAGAGACGCAGCTTTTTCTAATAGCTGATTATGCACTTGGTCAGAATAATATAAAGGAGTATTACTTCTATAATGAAAATAAAAAATGTTACTACGCTGCGGTTTTAAAAAAGGATAATAATAGTAATAATGTCCTTCATACTTACTGGATGATTCCGGAGACGGATTCTATTTATTACGAAATGTTTTATCCAAAGACTGTTGATCCCATCAATCTATTCCCTTTAGAAAAACCGGCAAATGCTTATGTTATGAACCCTGTGGAATTGGACAGCCACATTTCGCCGTCGACTATGCTTGCTTTTACCTCTACGCCTAATAGAGCGCCCGCCACGCAACAAGCCGGTGGGCAATATGTAAAGAAAATCCAAATGGGGAATAATGAAACCGGTATGGATGTTGGAATATTGAAAGCAGGGGAGACAATACGATATCAAATTGATTTGAATAAGAAATTTAATTATATGATAGCCGTCAATCCCCTTCAGGCCGGATTTCTTCTTCGAGGAATAGATAAGGGTAAAGTATTCATTGAGGATCAGACCTCTTTTCAGTGGTTTACAGATGAAGATAATCAGGTTCTTGACTTTGAGCTTTACAATAATAGTATTCCGGAAGGTAATTCTTTGGATTACCGCATTGGTGTTTTCGGAGAACCGAGATAGCATTATACTAATTTTTTAAAGTTATGAGCCTTCGGAATGTCTTAAAATATTTAAAGTTTTATAATGAATAATATAGAATTCATGAGGGAATTCATGGAAGAAGCTATTCGTCTTTCTATACAGAATGTGCAGGAAAGAATAGGTGGTCCCTTTGGTGCTGTTATCGTAAAAGATGGAGAAATAATTGCTAGAGGTACGAATAGAGTGACTTTAGATAATGATCCTACAGCTCATGCCGAAGTAGTAGCAATTCGTGAAGCTTGTAAAGTATTGGGGAATTTTCAATTAAATAATTGTATAATTTATAGTAGTTGTGAGCCGTGCCCCATGTGCTTATCTGCTATATTTTGGGCGAGACCACTTGCCTTATATTTTGCGAATTCAAAGGAGGATGCCGCACTAATTCATTTTGATGACGCATTTATCTACCATCAGATAGTAAAACCCTTAGAGGAAAGAGGAATTTATACGAGGCAAATGATGCGCGAGGAGGCTTTGGAAGCTTTCCGGTTATGGTCCTCAAGTGTCGATAAGATAGAATATTAGATATTAAATGTAAGGTTATTATACAAACAGTTATACGACTGAATGTCTAATATTTCGATTCTTCTAATGAAATTCAACAGGAATTATTTTTAAAGTATGTTTTAATTTAATATCTTCACTTAATTAAAAATTTGGTGGGCGGGTATTTCAGCAAATAAATTATTGTTTTGCTATGGCCGCACTATATTAATCACTTAAAGTAAGTAAATTACATACATGTCAGATATTGAAATTGCAAATTCGGTACAACCGAAGAAAATAGGAGAAATTGGAAAAAAATTAGGGCTTTCCAATGATGATATAGAGTTATACGGGCATTACAAAGCAAAGTTGCCTTTGTCCTTACTAAATGAAGACAAAGCTAAACAAGGAAAATTGGTTTTAGTCACAGCGATAACGCCAACACCGGCAGGGGAGGGCAAAACCACTACATCAATTGGCTTGTCAGATGGTCTGAACCGCATCGGGAAAAAATCTACTGTAGTATTAAGGGAGCCATCATTGGGTCCTGTATTCGGCATGAAGGGAGGAGCTGCGGGTGGAGGATATGCTCAGGTGATACCTATGGAGGATATCAATTTACATTTTACAGGTGATTTTGCGGCGATAGAAAAATCAAATAATTTGTTATCGGCAATGATTGATAACAATTTGCAGAATTATGCTACTACACTCAATTTAGATTCTCGTGCAATACTGTGGAAGCGCGTGATGGATATGAACGACAGGGCATTGAGGTCAGTAGTTGTGGGATTGGGAGGAAAGAATGGAGGCATCACCAGAGAGGAAGGATTTAATATCACAGCCGCTTCTGAGATTATGGCAATATTATGTTTAAGCAATTCGTTAGAGGACTTTAAAAATAGGTGTGAAAGGATATATATTGGTGATAGCACGTCGCGAAAGCCAATATTTGCGAGGGATTTGGAGGCTGCCGATGCCATGACCATTCTGGTTAAAGAAGCAATTAAACCCAATTTAGTACAAACTTTAGAATCTAATCCTGCGATTATTCACGGAGGACCTTTTGCTAATATTGCTCAAGGTACCAACAGCGTTTTGGCTACAAAAATCGGATTAACTCTTTCTGAATATGTAGTTACTGAAGCCGGATTTGGTTCTGATTTGGGAGCTGAGAAATTTTTAGACATTAAATGCAGACAATCCGGATTAGTGCCTAACGCTGTTGTTTTGGTAGCAACTGTGAGAGCGTTAAAATATCATGGCGGGGTAGAATTGGCTGATTTGAACACTGAAAACATTGAAAAGCTTAAAAAGGGATTGGCTAATTTGGATGGTCATATTGATAATATTAGAGCATTTAATTTGCCTGTGGTGGTGGCCTTGAATAAATTTTCAAAAGATACTGATGCAGAGTTAGATGTTTTGAGAAAACATTGTGATGAGAAAGGAGTAGCTTTTGAAATAAATGAATCCTGGGAAAAGGGAAGTGCAGGTTCTGAAAATTTGGCGAAGAAAGTTGCCGAGGTTGTTGAGAGGAATGCAAATCCCATGATCGATTTTGCCTATAATGAAGATGATTCCATTGTGGAAAAAATCGAAAAAGTATGCAAAAGAGTATATGGAGGAGATGGCGTGGATTTCAGTCCACTTGCTGCGACACAGTTGAAAGGAATGAAAAAATTGAAGGTGGATAATTTGCCCATTTGCATCGCTAAAACGCAAAAGTCATTTTCAGATAATGAAGCATTGAGAGGAAGACCGAAAGGTTTTAGAATTACGATTAGAGAGTTTGAATATGCCACTGGAGCGGGGTTTATAGTCCCGATTGCAGGAAATATTCTT
>CALCSX010000227.1 GCA_937894165.1 uncultured Saprospiraceae bacterium
GGAAATCCTAACCTAGGCGATGTGGAATCTATCATGGTCGGGGTGGCCAACCCGGATAATGGGAGTGGTACGCATTGTGTTGAGGTATGGATTAATGAGTTGCGGGTCACAGGATTGGATGATAGAGGTGGTATGGCTGCCGTGGGGCGTGTTGACATGAAAATGGCGGATCTCGGCGGGGTCGCAGTGACAGGAAATTACAGTACAATAGGTTGGGGTGGTTTGGATCAGAAGGTTCAAGGCAGATCGCGGGAGGAAATAATTGAATTTGGTGTAGCTGCCAATCTTGAGTTGGGTAAATTCCTGCCTGAGGAGACCGGAATAAGTGTTCCTTTTGCTGCGCAATATAGCCAGTCCGTAAGAAACCCACAGTTTGACCCTTACGATAGAGACTTGGAGTTCAAGCAAAAATTGCGCTCAGCAGAGAGCAGAGAGGAGAGAGATTCACTTCGTCGTCAAGGAATTACCTATGGACAGATAAAAGATTTTAATTTTACCAATGTTCGAAAGCAAAAAACAGTTGATAGGGCTGCACTTCCCTTCGACATTTCCAATTTTGCCTTCACTTATGCCTATACCGACCAATTGCGGACAGATCCTATCATTGAAGAAGATCGGCTCGTCAATCAGCGCGGGGGAATAATCTATACTTATACGCTGAAACCGCTTTATATTGAGCCGTTTAAAGAAAGCATCAAAAACGATAAATTTTTAAAATGGCTAAAGGATGCCAATTTTAACCCTATACCAAACAGCTACAATTTCTCGACAAATCTGGACAGATACAATTCCTTCCGACAATTTCGATTTAACGATGGAATTTATGGACAGGCCTATGATAAGAGATTTACCTGGGATAGGGTTTATGCGCTGAACTGGGATATAATGCGATCTCTCAGATTTAGGTTCGACGCTGTCAACTTAGCTGTTATTGATGAATTACCTACTGTGGATTATACCATTGGTGAATTTACAGATCCGGAAGAGGCAAGAAGGTTTTTAAGACAGAATTTATCCAATTTCGGTCGTAATAAGAATTATACCCACAACTTAAACCTGGCTTTCGACTTGCCGATTAAGAAATTTCCATTCTTGGATTTCATAGACATAAAAGCGCAGGCTACAGCTACTTATACCTGGTCAGCGGGTGCTTTGAATGTTGTTGATGAGCTGGGGAATGTAATTCAAAACAGCCAGTCTAGACAGCTTACGGGAGATTTTAACTTCGATCGTTTGTATGGAAAATCCAAATATCTGAAAAGTATAGATGCAGGATTCCAAAAATCAGCAGCACCCTCACGAGCACCTACTCGGAGAGATGTTCCGACACGTGGAAATGAACCTGCAAAGGCGGAAGAAGATGATAAAAAAGAGAAAACAGGACCGGGTATAACTGAGAAAATATTGATCAGACCTTTTCTTACCTTGCGGAAATTGCGATTTAACTATCGCGAAAATACTTCTTCTGTCGTTCCGGGTTTTATGCCTACCAATAGTTTGCTGGGAATGGACAGCCGATGGAGTGGTCCCGGCGTGGACTATATTTTAGGCTTTTCGCCCAATGATGCCTGGTTTGATAAAGCTATTCGTCCGGGGAATGATTGGATAAGTAACAGTATTTTCTTAAATCAACAGGTTTTTAGAAATTATACACAGACCTTCGATGCCAGATTGACGGCTGAGCCATTTAAAGATTTCAGGATAGATATCGATGTAGCTCGAAATTATTCCGAAAACATTACAGAATTCTTCTCCGTCCAGAATGAAGGCGATCCATTTTCCAGACAGGGGAGAAGAGAGATAGGCTCATATTCGACCTCGTTTTTTGCAATGAATACTTTGTTTGGTACTGATATTAATGAGTTATTCGCCAAATTTGAAGATAACAGACCCATCATTTCTGAAAGAATAGGAGAGGGTGGAGATCATGAAACTGATGAGGGTTATGCCTTCGGGTATGGAAGAGTGCAGCAAGACGTATTGATTCCGGCATTTTTAGCGGCCTATACAAATACGGATCCTAATAACGTTTCGCTGGATCTTTTCGGACAATTGCCACTACCCAACTGGAATTTGAGTTATAATGGCTTGTCCAAAATTCCTTTCTTAAAGGAGATTTTTACAAGTGTTGTAATCACGCACGGTTATAAATCGACTTTGACGGTGAATAATTTCCAGACGAATACCGTCTTTCAAATTGAGCCTGACAGTATAAATATAGCTACGAAATCATACTATTCAAGATTTCAGATTCCTTCTATCGAAATTCGAGAGGATTTCTCACCTATTTTCGGTCTTGATCTGAGAACGACGGGAGGTATTAGTATTAGAAGTAATTTCCGAAAGTCAAGACTTTTGCAGCTCAGCTTCATTGATAATGTTTTGAATGAAACAATAGGCTCTGAGTTCAGTGTGGGCTTTGGATATGAGATTAAAGGGCTTAATATCGGCGGAGGCGGCCAGGGCAATCGAAGAGGCGGAAGAACAAGGGGAACACCTTCCCGGGCAGCAGCCGGAGCCGGCGAAGAGGTAACGCCTATTGTACTTAATTTCAATATGTCTGTGAGGGATGATAATTCTGTCATTCATCAGTTGGATCAATTGACTGAAGCGACAAGTATTCGAGGATTGAGAACGATTAGAATTAACCCGTCTGTGGATTATCAGATAAATAAGCAGATGACCTTGAGGTTCTTCTACGATTATTCCAAAACGGTGCCATATGTGACAACATCATTTCCAATAACCGTTCACAATGGGGGTATAGTGATACGATTTACATTTAATTAATTATTAAAGATTGGGGATAAGTGAACCTTTTCTTTTACTAAATTGATTGATTTTGAAGGTTCATATTGTGATCCCTTTCGAATAGATATTAATGAAGAGACAATCAATTTTCATCATCATCGGTCTTATGAGCCTTGCTTTGCTTGGGCTTGCAGGAATCCAGGCTTATTGGATAAATCAAGCTATCGATCTGAATGAGAGAAATTTTGATTTTAGCATTTACGAAGCACTCAAAAAGACTTCAGAGAGATTGCAGAAAGCGGAGGAAAATTTTTCGATGGAGAGTTGGAGTTGGATGTCGATGGAAAAGAAATTTCCACTTTCAGAGTCAGATACTTCCCAAAATGAAATGCCTGACTATCAAGAGTATGAGATGGCTATTATTTCAAAATGGTATGATGGGATAGCCTTGGACGAACGTATCATCCCTTCGGAATTGGATACCATTCTGCGTCAGGAATTGAAGAATTTTGGTGTTGATATGGAATACAATTACGGTGTTTACTCCTTTACGGACAAGGACATTGTTATTGAAGATGGGCACTTTGCTTATTTCGATGATGACAAACCTCTCGGCACCTTAACCCCCTTCAATAAAACATTACTAGATTCCAAATACAAGGTGCAGCTTTTTACCAATGACCCTGAACCGCCCGGCTTGCTCGTAGTTCAGTTTCCTCAGCGGTCAACGGCTGTCTATGGATCAGTTTTAGGCATCATTACCATGTCAGTATTACTGACTCTCTTAGTATTATTTTGTTTTTCTTACACCATTTATGTTATTTTCCGCCAAAAGAAATTGTCTGAGATGAAGAATGATTTCATCAATAATATGACCCATGAGTTGAAGACCCCTATCGCCACCATATCCCTTGCTGCGGATAGTATGAATAGCCCGGTTATCAATGCCAGTCCGGAAAAAATTATGCGTTTTGCCTCCATCATAAAACAAGAAAATGACAGGATGCTCAATCAGGTCGAAAAAGTCCTCCAAATGGCACTAATTGATACCAAACAATTGAACCTAAATTTGACTGACCTTCCTGTCAATGAAATGCTGGCAAGTGTTGTTGAAAATAACAGGTTGCGAGTCGAGCAGAAAAGCGGCACTATCCGATTCGAACATTGGGCAGATGAGGATATAATACGTGGCGATAGAACACATGTGTTTAATATGTTTTATAACTTAATCGATAACGCTATAAAATATACACCGGATTCGCCGCAAATAGAGGTTCAGACTAAAAACAAAGGGAAATATATCGTTGTTTCCGTCCGAGATAATGGGATGGGGATGTCAAAAGAACAAAAGAAACACGTCTTTGATCGGTTTTATAGAGCACAGACCGGAAATTTACATGATGTGAAGGGTTTCGGGCTGGGTTTGAGCTATGTAAAAGAGATGGTAGATGCACATAAAGGGATAATCGAAATAGAGTCTGAATTGAATCACGGAAGTACTTTTTATATTTATTTTCCTTTGCATACCGTAAAATAAAAAACTAACGTTAAAGTTAAAATTAAAATATATGACGAAGACTAACAATAGAATACTCCTGGTAGAAGATGAGCAAAATTTCGGAGATGTACTTCGATCTTATCTCGAAATGAATGATTTTGACATCACCCTCGCCAAAGATGGCGTGGCAGGACTCGAAGCTTTCCGCAAAGGAGAATTTGATCTCTGTATCTTGGATGTCATGATGCCAAAAAAAGATGGCTTTACCCTCGCAGGCGACATCAGAGAGTTGGATACAGAAATTCCTATCATCTTCCTTACTGCAAAGAATATGAAGGAGGATGTGTTGCAAGGCTTCAAAATCGGCGGGGATGATTTCATCTCCAAACCCTTCAATTCAGAGGTTCTGTTAGCAAGAATAAACGCTATTTTGAAAAGATCTTTCGGCAAACTTACTCCGGAAGAGGATGATCCGCGAGAATATATTATCGGAAAATACAAATTCAACTTTGCCCTTCGCTCCCTCATCTTTAACGATGATGAATCCACTGCCGAAAAGCTATCCCCTAAAGAAGCCGAACTCCTTAAGATGTTCGCCAAAAAAATCAATGATGTGGTGCCCCGAGCTGAGGCCTTGAAGAAAATCTGGGGCGAGGACAGTTATTTCACTGCTCGAAGTATGGACGTTTTCGTAACCAAATTGAGAAAATATCTCAAGGATGATGAAAATCTAGAAATCGTCAATATCCATGGCAACGGATTTCAATTGTTGAATAAAGCGACTATTTAACAGTTTGTTTATTGTTTCGCAGTTTATCACTGCCGGCATAAGTTCGTGAACGTATAATAAACGAGGTCACTGAACGGAGTCGAAATGCCGGCTTAAGAATAGTAAAAATCTTTTCATAACATTAAAAGAGGTCACTGAGCGGAGTCGAAGTGCCGGCTAGAGAATTAAAATCTTTAAACTACCTTCTGCTGGCGCAAGTTTGTAAATGTGCCTATGATCGTCTGAACCATGATTCACTTGATTACCTTGATTCCATGATTTTTTAAATATTGAATCAAAAGTGTATTTGCACGATTCTAGGATTTCTAAATTCTGTGAAATCCGTGAGAAACCACCATTACCTAAAGATTCCAAACCGAATCTATAAGCAACAAAATCATTTCCCATAACCAAAAGTGTGTCCATTCCAGTAAATCCGTAGCTAAGCAAGTCTTATTACCGGCTCGAGAATAAAAAACGCTTCAAATAATAATAAAGGAGGTCATTGAGCGTGGTTCCTGAGCGAAGCCGAAGGGAAGTCGAAATGCCGGCTTAAATATCAAAATCATTTAAGCTACTCTACTCTTGGCTTTGACTCCCCTTCCACGCACTCTTCGACTCAGGAGCCGTCTCAGCCACCGGAATATCGCTCGATTATTAATAAAATGGATTGTAACCTTACCGCGTTTAAAAAACAACTTAATGAAACCCTTAATGACCTTAATGCCTTAATGTTTCCTCTGCTGTGGCGCTAATTTGTAAATGTGCCTTATCGAAGTTCTAATTTCTGCAATGCCAGTAATCATATCATCATATCATCTTCAAATCATATCATCATTTCTCCCCTGCTGGCGCAATTTTGTAAATGACCCTATAAGCCTAAAACTAAAATCTAAATGGATACTCCCAGGCATCCCGCACCGCTCATGCAAAACGAAGCCCAATCCTTATTTCCTCCAAAAATCCCAAAAACTCACCCAACCCCGAACCCAGAACCCAGAACGCCGAAGGAAGAGCCGTAGGCATCCCGAACTGCTTATGCAAAACGAAGCCAAATCCCTATTTCTCCAAAAAATCCAAGAACTTTCCCAACCCAGAACTCAGAACATAGAACGCCGAAGGTAATGCCATCGGCATCCCGCACCGCTCATTCAAAACGAAGCCTAATCCTTATTTCCTCCAAAATCCCAAGAACTCACCCAACCCAGAACCCCGGTAACTGAGCCGAAGTTAGAACGCCGAAGCCTCAAACACCTCTATCGGATAATCTATCCTACTCAAAAACAATCCACAAGCCGGCACACTATACGGCCTCCCCAATGCCTCCTGCCTCTCCATTGCCACCCGCACTTCCTCCAAACTCACCCGCCCCTGCGCATAATTCAAACAAGCCCCCGTGATCAGCCGCACCATCCCCCTCAAAAACCTATTGGCTTCAATATGAAATTCCAGTCCGCCCTCCGTCTGCATCCACAGCGACCTCGAAATCGCACACTTGAAATGCTCCAAACCCGAATTGCTCTTGCAAAAAGGCTCGAAATCCTCAAATTGACTGATCAAATTCGCCATTTCATTCAAATGACTCAAGTCTAACTTATCCTTATAACTGCACAGAAAGCTGTATTCTCGTTTAAATGGATCGGGACTGAAAATAATATTGTAACGGTAAGCTCTCCGCCCTGCATCGAATCGCGCATGCGCATCGTCTTTGACACGAAGAACCCTATAAATTCCAATGGATTTGGGAAGAATAGCATTGAGCTTGAAAGCGAAAGTCTCTTCTGAAAAAGGCAGACTCTCTGCGTCGAAGTGAAAATAATAATCCGAAGCGTGAACCCCTTTATCAGTCCTGCCACAACCTGTAATCTCAATTTTCTCTCGTAAAATGGTCTCGATGCCCTCTTCGATGACCTGCTGAACAGTCAAAGCGTTGGTTTGCCTCTGCCAACCGTGGAAATGTGTTCCATCATAAGCACAATTTACAAACCAACGCATCTGAAATATTTTATTAGAATGACTTAAGCTACCCTAAGCGTCTGCAATTTAGAAAGATCAATTTCCCTCTTCACATAATCTAAATCGATGACCAATTCTTCGGGCTTTTCCTTGTCATCCGGCATCTCAAACATCGCCTCTTTAAGAATAGTCTCTACGATCGAGCGAAGCCCTCTGGCTCCAAGTCCATATTCGATAGCTTTCTCAGCAATATAATCTATGGCTTCCTCTTCGAATTTTAATTTGATATTTTCCATACCGAATAGTGCCTCATACTGTTTGATGATAGCGTTCTTCGGCTCGGTAAGAATCATCTTCAAAGTCTCTTTATCCAATGGTTCCAGGTGTGCCAATACCGGCAATCTTCCCAACAATTCCGGAATTAATCCGTAGGATTTCAAATCCTGATGATTGACATATTGAAGCATTTGCGCATCCTCTACCTTGGTCAAACCACCCTTTTTGAAGCCGATGACCTGCTTATTAATTCTCTGAGAAATCTTCTTTTCGATGCCCGCGAAAGCTCCCCCGCAGATGAAAAGAATATTCTTGGTATTCACTGAAATCATCTTCTGTTCCGGATGCTTTCTACCCCCCTGCGGCGGCACATTAACATCAGTTCCTTCCAACATTTTCAATAAAGCCTGTTGAACACCCTCCCCACTCACATCTCTGGTGATGGAGGGATTGTCACTTTTTCTAGCTATTTTATCTATTTCATCCACATAGACTATGCCACGCTCAGCAGCCTCCACATCGAAATTGCTTACATGTAACAACCTGCTCAGAATCGATTCCACATCCTCACCTACATAGCCTGCCTCAGTAAATACAGTTGCATCTACGATGGCAAAAGGCACCTCAAGCAACTTTGCAATTGATTTGGCCATCAACGTCTTTCCCGTTCCTGTTGGACCGACAAAGATAATATTGGACTTCTCAATCTCTACATCCGTACTGACCGTCTGATCTATTCTTTTGTAGTGATTATAAACCGCGACGGCAAAGGTCTTTTTCGCATCATCCTGCCCCACAACATATTCATCCAGATAATTTTTTATAGTTTTAGGACTGAAATTCTTTACTTTTTTTGCTCCACTTACACTACTTCCTGATCCTCCGGTTTTCTTCGAAAGCTTTTTCTTTTCTGAAGGAACCAGCTCCTCTTCAATTATCTCGTAAGCCTGCGCTACACAAAGCTCACAGATATGTCCATTTATCCCTGCTATCAGCATCAAGGTTTCGGATTTGTCGCGTCCACAGAAGGAGCAACTTACCTTTTCTTTATCCTTTGCCATAATAATATCTTTATATTAAAAAATCCCTACCTCCGACGCCATTAAGCTGTCTTCATTCGGCTCTATTTTATACTTTTCCTTTAGGACTCATCGTATCGAGAACCTCATCGATAAGACCGTATTCTTTGGCATCTACAGCCTTCATCCAGTTATCTCTATCGCAGTCCTTCTCTATTTGTTCGTAAGACTGACCCGTGTGATGAGAAAGTATATCGTACAGTTCCTTCTGCATCTCCTTGATAAGTTTGTACGAGATTTCCATATCGGAAACCTGCCCTTGCATTCCGCCTAGAGGCTGGTGAATCATTACCCTGGCATGCTTCAGACAAGTTCTTTTGCCTTTCATTCCCGCGGTAAGAAGCACTGCACCCATACTCGCCGCCAGACCCGTACATATCGTCGATACATCAGGAGCTACATATTGCATCGTATCGTAAATGCCCAGACCCGCTATCACAGAACCGCCCGGACTATTGATAAACATCTGAATATCGCGCTTTGGATCCGAAGACTCCAGGAATAACAGTTGCGCCTGAATCACATTCGCCACATAATCATTCACAGGAACACCCATGAAGATAATCCTATCCATCATCAGACGAGAGAATACATCCATCCCTACGACATTCATCTGCCGCTCCTCAATTACCGTTGGTGTAAAGTCATTGATATTCGGAACTGTCACATTGTTCATATAATTTTCCAAATGCATGCTACTCATGCCCAGATGCCGGGTGGCATACTTCTTAAATTCATCTTTGTGGATCATAATTTGTTTTTATTAATTACTGAATAACCTGTTCACATAATTTGTCGCGCGCTCCACGTTTCCTTCAAAATCGCAACAATAATACAACAAGTTTTAAACTGCTAAGTTTTGATATAGGAAAAAAAGCGAATGTCACTATATTTTTATTCCCAAAAGCACTATTAAAATCATTCCTCCCCGCTTTTGTTCAATAGCTCTAATTTTTTTTTGTTAATCCGGTTTTGAGCTGCGAGCCACTAGCTTCAAGCTGTGAGCCGTTTTCGATTATTAAGAATGTATAAATCATAAATTAAGATTGGGGCATCACCCTCCCTTGCGTCCGGGTCGGGTCATCCGCTTTACTTCGTGTTCGCTACTACCCCTGATGCGGGGGGGGGAGTTCGAAATAGTTAGAGATGAAATAAAATTGAGTATAGTTATGAATGCGTGGGGTTTTAGGTTTCTGCTAAAAATTCAATTTCAGTAAATATAGTAAGGAACTCATCGTCTAACTGTTTTGTTTTTAAATAGAATTTTTAATAAGGGTATGCATAGCTTTTGGAATAAGAAACTTTTTAAGAATGATGATCAGCCGAAGGAATTCCCTTCTCCGGTCGAGACACCCGTACGTTTTATTCTATCTTATAAAAGCCTCATTATCGGAGATCTTACTCACGAAAGCGGAAAATGGATTTTCAAGTATTCTGAAGAATTTAAAGCTCAGGATAAAATTGGCGTTTTATTGGACTTCCCTAATAAGGATAAAGTCTATGAAAGTAGCCTTTTATGGCCTTTTTTCTCTCACCGGATTCCGGGACTTGGGCAGCCTCAAGTTAAAAACATTATTAAACGTGAAAATATTGATGCCACTAACGAAATTGCTCTACTCCGCCGTTTTGGAAAAAGGACTATAACGAATCCCTTTGAGTTGGCTTTTGATTGAAATTAGAGCAGATTAAATTTGATAAAAAATGTTTTACTCTTGTTTCCTTTAAGAGTTTTATTAATTAACTTAATTTCGGTGTGCTTGAGTCAGGCTTTATATTAGGTTCGTCAAACTTCATTATAATGGGCATTGGAAAATCTACTCCTGTTAAAATAGCTTCACCTTCTCCAAGAATAGGTAAAAAGTCTAAAGTGTTTTTGTTAGCTGTACTACAAGCATTATCGTTTCCATTCATATTTTGTTTCCACACAACCTCCACACCTTATTTTTTTTGTAACTGTGTCATAATTCTTAAGTGATACCATTGGTCTTTTACATTCAGTATCTCCACATTTAACTATTCCTTCTAGTTCTTTATGGCTTTCGCTGTAATAACATTTCATTAATTAAAAATGAATTAACTGTTTGTTCCATCTTTAGCAAAGGCAACTTTCAATTGGGTTGCTTGCTGCCTAAATAAATCCATACCTGGAATATCATCATAACGCTCACTTAATTTTTGTCGAAGTCCAAAAAGTCGCTTTTCGGCAGTATCAACCAATTGTCCAAATGTTGTTATGCGAATTTTACCCATTTCAACTTTGTTTTCATTCTGAACTGTCGAAATAGGCTGTATTTTTTCTGAGAATGACTCTCCAACTACAAATGCTTCAATATATGGCGTTCCAATTAAACTACCACAGTTTACAAAGTCTTCTACATATCCTTGTGCTTGATTTCGTTCTTCACGTGTCAGTTTAAATTTCCCTCTTTTTAGTTCAATAATAAGAACTTTGTTTACTGTTGAAAGTCCTGTTTCGTTATCAAACATTTCTGTTCCTGTTATTGATGCTGTAGAATCATTCAGAACTACAATGTCTGGACGTTTTCGGTAGTTGTTGAATACTTCTTTCCCGATTTTCTTTTTGAAAACAGTTTCAACGGCACTCTGCAACTGGCGATTGGAAGAATATTCAGCAGATTCAAATTCAGGTCCAAATAACCACCTTGCTGATGTAACAAGTGGATGTAAAATGTGGAGTTCATCAACATCCTCATCCTTTGATAGCTTTCTAATAGCTTCAATAACAGAAATTCTATTATCTATTTCGTCTAAGACACTTAAAGCGTCTCTAACTGACCATTTTTCCAATAGGCTGTTTAAGCCCGAAATATCATCATCAGAAAGTTTCGCGAGTTTCACAAGAAGCTCCTTTCCAGTTCTTGACTTTTCAAGATTTATAATAGCTTCAATTGCAATAGAAATAGTTTCAGGTTTTGCAGTTGGGTGAGCAAGTGTTATTGCTTCAATTGCTTCATTCACTTCGTATTTTGCAAGTGGTGTTAAGTTAGAAAATTCAGAAGAGAAATCACTTTTAATTTGTTGTTTAGTTTCCTCTATGCTGTCTTTTGCAATTTCAGTAATCATTTTGTTTACATAATTAATAACCTCTGCATAAACTTTGTCCATTGTTTCAACTTTCTTAAATCCAGTCCAATCTTCAAAAATGTATTCCGCTAAATCATTGGTTTTAATTACAACAGTATATCGCTTTGCAAATTTTGTTCTGCCGTCAATTACAACTTCACTTCCAACAACCCATGAAGGTTCGCCAATAAGTCTATTACTTTGCCAAAATGCAATACCTTGATAAAGCGTTGATCTTGCCGATTTTTGAGAATCAATAAAATGTGCTATTAATGAAATATCATCAACTTTAATTTCAGTTGAATCAATAAGACCCGAATGCTCTTCTAATGGAACAGTTTGATTATTTATTGAAATAACAAAATTAGGATCATGTAAAAACCTTGCAGAAATAATTTCCAGTATTTTTTCGGGCTTGGGAAGATTTTTGGTTACAATTACTTCCAGTCTTGTTCCGAATGTTGTGGATTTATCAAATTTATATTCCTTGATTATAAACGGTTGATTTTCACTCTTTGTAGATATTATAAATTTGGATTGTATGCCTCCTGAATTAGTTATTACTGAGTATTCGTTATTGAAACAAAGTAAACCGTGTCTACCAACTCCATTTCTGCCATAAGCTAATCTTTTACCAGCCACATTTGGCGGAAAGATTACATTCTTTCCTTGATGTTTAATTCTGTTGTAACCCAACCGCATCCAACGGTTTTCAAATTGCTCTTTAGTTAATCCTGTTCCGTTATCCTCAACAACTAATTTTAAATTGTAATCATCAGGAATTAATATTTCAACTCGTGTAGCACCTGCATCCCAAGCATTTGCAACCAATTCAGTCAATGCGATTTCAGGTGAATGAACTAACGCACCAAGTGTTCTTATAAGGTAATCTTCCTCAAATAAAGAACCCTGAAACATTGTATTAGATTTTTTTGTAGTCATTGCCATATCTAAAACGCTTTAAAATTATCCTTCATATAGTGTTTTAGATTCCATTTTTTCGTGGTGTCTAAGCCACGTTCCAGAACAATTAACTTTTGCTTGATATTACTTTTAAAGTATTCTACAGTTTCTTCATGTAAATATCCATCTAAGCAAACCAATGTTTCTTTGTCACCATCTGTGGCTAAAAGAATTTCATTTTTAGTAAATTGTTCTTGTTTGGATAATTTATAATTGAGTTTAAATCCATTTTTAAGTAGAATCTCGGTAATTAACTCTTCTTTGTTGAAAGCAGTAATTAATTGAGATTCTTTGTCTCTAATGTATTTTTTAAGCGCTTCTACATTTTCTTCATGGGATTTCTCCGGATCTGGCGCATATTCTACTCTCGGAAAATTGGATTTTTGTAGTTTGAATACTTTGAAACCAAGACCTTTTAAAGAATTTTGTCCATCTTCTTTTTTGCTAAACAAATCTGGCTGTGCTTCTTTCTTTTCTTTGATGATTTTTTCTACAACACGCTTGTTGCGTTCAATAGTTATATCGCTAATTTTTTTGTAACCTGCTTTGTACGCTTCGGTTTTTGGGTCTGTGGCTTCAGGAAGTTGGACTAAAATAAATTTTCTTCTACCAAAACCTGTTTTCATTAAATCAAAAACTGACTCTCCTGTAGAGCCTGAGCCTGCAAAAAAGTCCAGAATTAAATCATTTTCATTACTCACAAATTTAAAAATGTGATTTAAAAAGTTAACTGATTTAGGATTGTTAAAAACTTTAACACCGCCAAATAAATTCTTCAAATCGGCAGTCGTTGCCCTATTATCTTCATAATAATAACTTTTTAAACGTTGAGTTACGGTATCAAGCCTTTTTTTAATTTTTGGAATTGTGTTATGGTCATCACCCCATTGAACATCTCCTCTTTTATCTGCTTCATCAAAAGTTTCAAAAGGCCATCTGTAACCATAATCTGGTTTGGAGCATACTTCATTTGTTATAGGATGTATAATATCGTATGTATAACCTCCCGGTTTAGTGTTTGCTGAATTTCCTGGGTAAAAAACACCTTGTTCATCAACATAAGAGTAATGAGAAACCCCTGATAAATCATCACCATTAGTTTGCTTTCTAATCCACTTTCTTAATTCTGCCTGTATTTTTTTTTCATCATTTTCAAAAGTACTTTTTAATTCCTCATATTTTTCTTGAATTATTTGACCTTTTTCTGAAGGAGTTTCCCAAAAGTCTTGTGATTCTTTGCTTTTCATATAACACAAAACGTACTCGTGTTCTGTTGCTACTTGTGTTGGATTATTATCTGTTGCAGTTTGCCAAACTATTTGTCCTCCAAAATTCTCCTCACCAAAAACTTCATCACACAATTTTCTTAAATGATGCACTTCATTATCATCAATAGAAATAAAAATCACACCATCTTCTTTGAGCAATTGTCTCGCAATCAACAAACGGCTGTACATCATATTGAGCCAGTTGGAGTGAAAACGTCCATCTGTTTCTGTATTAGTATCTATTTTAAAGCCATTTTCCGTCATTTCGGCATCTTCCCAATATTCCTTTTTGTCTTGGTTAAATTTATCAGAATACACAAAGTCTTTTCCTGTATTATATGGTGGGTCAATGTATATGCACTTTACTTGTTCGCGGTAACTGTTGCTGAGTAGTTTGAGTACAGCCAAATTTTCACCTTCAATAATCAAGTTATCGCTTTCTATTGGGTTTACGCTTCTGTTTTTGTCATACACCAAAGTGGCATCTGTAGGTGTAAAGGCTTCACGCTTGGCGTTGCTTTTGCCAAACCAACGAAATTCGTAACGTTCAGTTTCGGTAACTAAACTGGGGTCAACTACTTTTTTGAGTTCGTTGATATTGAGCTGTCCATCATTGGTAAACAAATCGGGCATCAGGTTTTTGAGTTGTTCCAAACGTTCTTTGTTCCAATCGTGCGACTGTACGTTTTCTAGTGGGTTTTCTGTGTGTCCTAATTCCTTGCTCATTATGCTTTTTCAATTAATATGTTAATAGTGTTGGTTGCATCCTCTTTAAAATATTGATAATCTTTTACAGGTGCTTTGTATTGTACTTCCACGCCAAGAGTTGCAAAGTGTTTCATAGCACAATTTATCTTGTACACTTCACTTTCTTTTAGTGCTTTTTTATCACTGATATCATTTGTACCTTTAGTTTCAATTACAAAATAGAATTCGCTTTCTTTTCCATCACGCAATTGTTTACGCTTCATTACAATTCCAAAATCGGGATTGTAATTGCCGATAGGTGTAGGGATTTGATAATAAGCGGGGAGTTTCATAAAACAGATTACTTCATCATCTTCATCGGTAGCTAAAGCAAAGTTTCTTTCTACATCACTATCCACCAACATTTTATCAAAAAACCCTCTTTTTGGTGTATCTCTATATTGATTGTATTCCACCTGTTTTACAAAATCCTCAAAATCAAAAGGATATGTTTCATCTATCAAGTGGTAATTCAACCCTCTTACCATTTCTTCCAATTCGATATTTTTAATGAACGCAGTAGCTTGTTGAATAAATTGTGGTGGATTTTTGGCAAAGGAATCATAATTGATTTCATTGACAATTTTGAAAGCTGTATTATAGCTAATGCCTGTGTTTTCGCTAATTTCTTCTACTAAATCTAATGCGGTGTAATGGGCTTTTAGTTTGTAACTTTCTGTACCTCCAAATTGGTCTTTAATGCCTTCTTCTGAAATAGAACCTATAGAACGACTGCTTACTTCTGCTACATAATCGGCAATTTCAATATTGTTTAAGGCAGTTATACTTCTGTTGATTAATGCTTCTTCGTCAAAACTTACGGTATAGTTTGTTTTTTTAGCCAGCGCATTCCAAAATCGTTTAAACGCTTGATTCACGGTTTCATTTTTACTGCGTTTAAAATGTACTTGGTTTTGTTTTTTGCCTTTGTGGGTATGTGTCATACCCGCACCAGCTTTGGAAGTGCCATACACTTCTTTTATTTCTTCTTGGTATTGGGTTACAAAGGTTTCGTAACTTTCATTAGGTATTACGGTCAATTGATTGATTCTTTCATCATCTGAAACCGTCAAAGTGTCATAAACACGTTGACCATCTGTATTGACACAAATACGCAACCCACGTCCAATTTCCTGTCGTTTTTTAATTTCTGAATAAGAATTGCTAAGGGTTGCAATGTTGAAAATATTTGGATTATCCCAACCTACACCAAGGGCAGAATGCGAAAAAATGAACTCAATTTTATTTGCTACAGAATCTCCAAAACTCAAAAGTTCTTTTTTGTCTTTGAGAATGGCATCAAAAACCTCTGAGTTTTTACGCATTGAGTTTTCGTTGTCGGTATATTCCCCTTTTCCTGTTTGAGCAAAATAAAAACCTTGTATCGCATCAATTTGCTCTGCAGTTGGCTGTTTATTCTCGTGAAATTCAGGATAGAGTTCTTTGTATTTTTCTACAAAAAGGTTCTTTATTAGGGGTTCTTCACTAATATAGTTCGCCACTTTATCAATGAAAATAAGCGAAAGGCATTTGATGCCTTTTTCTTGTAGCTTTTGTTTTTTAGTAAAGTGTCTAATGATAAGCCACTCCAATTGTAAATTCCAGATACTTTGAATATTCCCCGATGTTTGTTTCTCAAAAATTTCTGTTCCATTTGTAAATGTAACCGACCATTTTCCGGTTCTTAAACTCTTTTTGATTCGTTCAATTTTATAATTGAGATAACTCGGATTATTAGTTACTTCTCCCAAATTATCACCATCTTTTAGCCATTTTGAATCTTTGAATTCAATTTTACCGCTTGCCGATTGATGCCAAGCCTTAATTTTTGCTTGAATAGGGTTGTTGCCATTTTTAATTTCAGAAAGCTCTAGCTTTAAAGTTGCTTCATCATTCTTCTCGGTTACTGTCAGTACTTCAATTTTCTTCACTAATCCTTGTTGGTAACTGTCGTAAGGTGTTAAGCGATAAATCTTGTTTTTTGAAACCTTATGAGTAGCCGAAAATCTGATTTTAAAAAGCGGATTGAGTTTGGCAATTTGTTTTATAGAATTATCTGTATCCATTCCTTCCTGAGGCTCGTCCATTATAATGATTGGGTTTGTTCTGCCAATAGCATCAATAAAAGGAATATTTGCAAAAAGGTCTTCTCTTTTTGCTTGGTTCAAAATTTTGTCTTCCGAATTAAAAGAAGCCAAAGTCATTACCATTATTTGAGGGTGTTGTTCTTCGATAAAGTGCGTTACTTTAGTCAGCTTTTTACTATTGTACTCAAATGATTTTGGGGTAAAACCGTAAATGTCTTCCAGTTGCTTTTCAAAAGTTGAGAGTGTATTTAGCACACCTTGTCTAATAGCAACAGAAGGTACAAGTATGATGAATTTAGTAAAATTGTAGTGCTTATATAACTCGTAAATCATTTTAATGTATACAAGAGTTTTACCAGTTCCTGTTTCCATTTCAATGGTTAATTCCTGTTCGTCTGTAAGTTTAGCAACTTCATCACTGATTGCATTTTCTTTTATAACTGTTCGTATGTTTTTGGAAACTTGTTCGAGCGTAAGCGAACAAACATTTGAGCGGATGCCGTCAACAGAAGCGTTATCAAAAGTATTTTTTACTGAGCCATCAAAAACATCTACTACAGATTTAATAGCGATTTCTTGATACTCTAATAATTCTAATTTTAGTTCCATTACTGCCCGCTATTCTTTTTGTTATTGTATTTGATTTGCTGTTCTGCCACTTTCAATGCCTTTTCTCCCAGTTCTTCGTCTTTTATTTCATAAAGTATTTTTTCGCTTAGATATTGAACCACTAAATCTTCTTTGTTCAAATCAAGAATTTCCGCAAGTTTTATAATCTGTTCTTTGTTTGCTTTTCGCTCACCTCTTTCAATTTTGCTAAGTATAGCCGTGTCAATATCCAGTTCCGCAGAAACGTGTCTTAAAAGCAATCCCTTTTCTTCCCTTTTTTCTCGAAGTAGTTCGCCTACTGATCTACTATTTTTCATTTGTGAAATTTAACTTGAAATATTCAACTTGACAATATTTGTCAAATATAAATAATAATTCTTTAATAGAACAATTCAGAAAAATATTTTATTATATTTTTTATTAATGATTAAGCCCACTTCCAGCCTCCTAGCGTTTGCAATTTAACAATTTTATTTTGGACCTATGGCATTTAATAACTAGAATATTAAAATCTGAGAATTCTCTCCTTCTTATCATAATTATCGCTTGCTGTTTTTGAAACTGATAAAAACCATTCGACCTTCACATCCGCTTACGAATTCCATCTTAGTCTCTCAAGAATCTAAGAAGAGCCTAAGATAAACCTCTTAAATTCAATGATTTAATTGTTTCGACCCCTTATCTTAGTCTCTCTTTCACTGAATTTGGAGACAGAGATAAAAGAACTATTTCTTCAATAACTGAAGAGCGGAAATATATTTTCTTTGATCCTCTAAAATTTGACAATAGGCAATTATCCTTAAAGAAAAATCAAAACTGACTTTGACTACTTCGTTTTCCCTAACATTTCTCATTTCTTATAAATTTAATCCACAAATCTTCAAATCATTTCATCTAAAATTGCCGTCCGCGCCCCACATTCCCCTGAAGGTGACGCCTGCGCTTTCGGTTTCTATAATGAAAATCATATCATCTTCAAATCATATCATCATATCATCTACTCAACAATATTAACCTCCGCCTGCAACTCAATCCCAAACTGCTCCCTTACTGCATCTATCACTCGCTCTGCATGTCCCCAAATCTCCTTCCCACTTGCCTCTCCATAATTGACTATCACCAATGCCTGATCTTTGTGCGAACCCGTATTCCCATAAATCACCCCCTTCATACCTGCCTTTTCGATCAACCAGCCCGCAGGAATCTTCACCAAATTATTTCCCGAAGGGTAAAATGGGATTTCAGGATACTCTTCGCGGATTTGGTTGAAAAGTCCCTCCGATATCACAGGATTTTTAAAAAAAGAACCCGCATTTCCCAATTTCTTTGGATCCGGAAGCTTACTTTGCCGAATGGCTATAACTGCATCACTAACATCCTTGGCATTTGGTTCAACAATATTTTTTTCATTCAAAATATTTTGAATCGATCCGTAGGAAACATTCACATTACCAAAATCCTTCGACAACAACAATTGCACCCTTAGAATCGCATATTTTC
>CALCSX010000228.1 GCA_937894165.1 uncultured Saprospiraceae bacterium
AATAAACCAGAAATATGGCAAAAATTAAGGTGGCAGTAATTTTCGGAGGTCCCTCAACGGAGCATGAAGTCTCACTTCGGTCCGCAAACAGCATCATCAAACAATTAGATACGGCAAAATATGATGTTATTCCTGTTGGCGTGGACAAGGAGGGGAGTTGGTTTGTATTTCCGGAAAAGGGCTATATTTTGAACGAGGATGATACGAAAACAATCAGACTTTCGGATAGCGGGAGGCAGGTTTTGCTATTGCGGAGAAATAGTATTAGCGGCTTTTTTGATAGCAATGATTTAGGTTTGGTAAGTACGCTTGATGTGGCTTTTCCTATCATTCACGGGGCATTTGGGGAGGATGGAACATTGCAGGGCTTGTTGAAATCATGTAATTTGCCATATGTGGGGCCCGATATTTTAGGCTCTTCACTGGCTATGGATAAGGATGCAACGAAGAGGATATTGAGCGAGGCGGGTATAGCTGTTGCACGCGGAATAGTAAGTCATAAGGTAGCGAAATCGGACTTGAAATATGAAGAAGTTAAGCAGGAATTGGGTCTACCAATGTTTGTCAAGCCCGCCAATGCAGGGTCATCAGTAGGTGTAAGTAAGGTGAATGGAGCGGAGGATTTTTATGCAGCGGTAGAGGAGGCATTTTTGTACGACAGAAAAATTTTAATAGAAGAGGCCGTTGTGGGCAAGGAAATAGAGTGTGCGATTTTAGGAAATGAAGCGCCGGAGCCTTCGGTTTTGGGAGAAATCGTTCCCACGGAGGATTTTTACTCCTATGAGGCGAAATATATCAGTGAAACGGGAGCTGTAATGCGAATTCCTGCCATAATTGATGAAGACATTTCAGACAGAATGCGGGCGGAAGCGGTGAAAGCATTTCAGTGCTTGTGCTGCGAGGGAATAGCGCGGGTCGATTTTTTTCTGCGGGAGGATGGCAGTTTTGTGCTGAATGAGGTGAATACACTTCCCGGTTTTACGAGCATAAGTATGTATCCGAAGCTGTGGGAGGCGACGGGGGTGGGATATTCCGACCTCTTAGACAAAATGATAGATTTGGCGATTGACAGAAGAAGGAAAATAGATGAGTTGAGAACAAGTCCGGTGGAGGGTTAATTGGTCGAAAGCCCAGAATTGGGCGCAAAATCTCAGAACAGAGTGAAGTCCTTTGGTAAATAGCAAAAAACCGTGACAAAACCTGCATTAGATATGATACCTAAGGCACCGGACGAATTTTTCTTTGTGGTTTCTGCCCACATTTTGTGTCTACCGGTGTAAGTTAAGATTGGCAATAAATGGGTGAAAACTCACATTGAAATTTTACTATTAATAAAATAACAGAAAGCACTCAACTCTGTATTAATTTGAGAATTTTGAGAGAGACCCTCTGCTGGCAGAAGTTTTTAAATATGCATTCTAAGTTTAAATGATACTCCAGAATTTAATAGAAAGCCCCGAAGAGGGCGGAATATCTCAGCACAGGGTACAGCCCTGTGTTATAATAGAAAAAATGAGGTTTTGGCGGGATTTTTACCCGAAGGAAGCAAAAATCGTGACAAAACCTGCATTAGATACGATACACACGACACGGGACGATTTTCTACACGTGCAATTTTCTTAATAGAATTTCAAATGGTAATAAAAAGGGTAAAAACGTTAGATGATGTATTAATATTCTTAGGAAAAAATCCAAACAGTTCCAGAACTATACGGAAGTCTTGGGGGCTTGAGTTATATTTATAGGTTTAGGTAGATAATATTCATCTAAGCTTTTTTATCAAACCCCTATTTCATTTTTATTTTTCCAAAATAATAGGTCTGACCTGTATCTTTAAAAACCCCCAACCTTTTGGAGACATAGTATATATCATCCCCTAATACCCTACAGTACATCGGCATGATCACAGACTCTAAATCTTTTTTAGAGGAAATCATAGTTCTAAAATAATTGCCGTTATCTTCGAAATCTGCTAACACATTTACTATTTTCGAAGTTTTACCTTTATTTCCGGGATAATTAGTTTCCGGACCATTATTTTTTTCTATGTTCTTCTCAACATCATTATATAAAAGTACAAGTTGATCACCTTTTTTTATTGGTAGGAATCCTAAAAAATCCGGTTCTTCAAAATTTAATTTTTGAG
The DNA here is from genome assembly GCA_937894165.1 of uncultured Saprospiraceae bacterium. Taxonomy (GTDB): domain Bacteria; phylum Bacteroidota; class Bacteroidia; order Chitinophagales; family Saprospiraceae; genus CALCSX01. Next base: position 2,147 of record CALCSX010000228.1, read on the forward strand.
GAACAATAAAGTCAGCCACCTTATTCCCTTCACTGTCGAATTGGGTGATAAATTTATCATTTGAACAGAATTCAGTATAGGATGCATTGTTATCGGTCATTTTTGATTTTAAATTTGTATACATTCCTTCGTGAATGACATACAAATTGCCATTCTCCATCAAGATTATTTCTTTGGTATTTATTAAATTATTGAGACTACTAGGCTTTCCTCCTTGCGTATTAATATTTACTCTATTGGTGCTAGAAATAAATAAGTCCGGAATCGGACTTTGCTTTGAGTATATTTTTCCATAATTTTCAGGATTCAATTTACAAAGAAAAATACCACTGCTACCTACCAAATTAGCTGTGCTATACAATCCGGAAATGATTAAATTTTCATCATTGTCAAAGGCAAATTTTAATGTTTTAAGTTGATTTTCATCATCTAAAATTTCAATTTTCCTTGGAGATTTTTCATCCGGAGATAGTTGATAAATTTGAACAGTGGCAGACTTTCTTTTATCATTTAGGTATGGATATTTATAATCTCCTCTTGGATTCCTTTTACCTTTGAATAGTCTATTTGCAATGAAAACTGTCCCGTCATTAGTAATAGCATAGTCTACTAGTTCAGTCTTTTTTGCTTTAGTCTGGAAATCAAAATCTACTTCATTAATAACATTAAATTTTTCATCAAGGACACATACATATTCTGTAAAGTTTACATTTTGGGAATTTGTGAATATATTAGTTATTATAAGTATTTTAGTCGAGTCAGGAGAAAATTTCCAGTCTACATTAGGAGATACACGGTTTTGATCCAAATTTAATGTACTAACCAGTTTAGATTCCTGAGGTCTACCTGTAAAATCAATTAGTGTCAGATAAAAATCCAACCTCTTTTCCGGTTTATTATGAATTGAGGTTAGCCAGATAAATTGATTTTTATAATATCTTATTCCGTGATCCCTGGTGTTTTTCTCGACCGCATGCAATTGGGCTGTAAATATCGGATCATAACTATGACTATATTTTTCTAAAAATAATTCTCCATTTTTGGAAAGAAATTTACCCTGGATGTGGTAGGTGTAGAATCCGGAATTATCTGCATGAATAAAATCCTGAAAATTAAAAAAGTTTTTATTTTTCATTTCAGGACCAATTTCTATTTCTATTTCCTGTGCTATTAAAGAATTGAGAAATAATAATATGAAACCTAAAACTGAAGCAAGATGTCTCATATTGCCGGTAAATTTTTAATTTTTAAGAATTAAGAAAAAGTAAAAATAGAAAACAAAATGAATGTAAAAGGATTTTTTTTCATGATTTGAATTTCAATTTATTACTTTTGAGCAGTAATTTTTAGATGAATGAAAAGAATTATCGTTTTTTTAGCCTTATTATTTCCTGCATTTTCTTTTGCTCAAGTTAGAGTTCCTGTTACTATTACAGATTACGGCAATAGGGAAAATTCATGGCAAGATGACAAAAGAAACATCATCAAGACCAGTCCGTTTAGTTTTATCACAGGTCGACAATTCTTCGACTACGAGCGAGGCATTAACCGTTTGGTATCGATTCAAGGCACACTGGGAACTACATTCCAACCCTTTGTTAAGTCTAGAAATTTTGGAAGTGAGTATCTCAATCAAGAAAACAGAAGACCTGATTGCCCTTATTTTAATATAAATGGTGGCGGCTGTCAAAACTACAATGACTTCACTTATAGAAAATTTACGCCGGGTTTCATCGCAGGATTGAGTGTTAAATTCTATTTTGAACAGAATTTTATGGAGGGATTCTATGTAGGCTTAGCTTCCAGATATACTCAATTTAATAATGATGTCCAAAAAATTGAAAGTGGTCAAACGACTCTGATACGCTTAGCAGATTCTTGGGATAGAGAAAAATTCCGTTTTAGCGATTTAGTAGCTACAGGTGGTTACCAATATTTATCTGAACATATTGCATTAGAGGCTGTCTTAAGGATTGGAGTAAGAGGTGAAAAGAATCAATTCCAGTCTCTCTACAGAGCCAATAATGTTTGGAATAATGGTATTGTGGAAACGTCTGCACGTTCTGTACTGATAGAAGTAGGTGGAACAATTGGATATAGATTTTAACTTCGATTATACCTATAGCCTCACCCGCACACTCCCCATCACAGCCCTCCCATCCGAGCTCCATACCCCCGCTCCCGGATAGCCCGCAGGCCTCTTCGTAAAATATTGCTTGTCCAAAATATTATTCACCCCCAGATTGAAAGATAGATTCTCATTGATCTTCACCCCAAACATAAAATCCAACAAACCATAGCCCGGCACCAGACCACTCGTCCCGTTCGCATTTGGCTCCACTCGGTTGATGGCATCAGAAAACGATTCTCCTACATAACTATATTGAAGCGACGCCTCCCAGATCCCTGACGCAAACTTTAAACCATTTCTACTTATGATTTCCGGAACTGTTTCCAAGGTGTTACCTGCTATTGAAGTATTTTCATTGGACACCGAAACAGTTCCTGAGAGGTAAACCCCGCTCATCAAGGATGTGGATGTAAAAAATGATATTCTCGAATTTCGAGAAATACTTTTGAAAGCCTCCGCAAAAACCTCCAGTCCATTCGTAGCCGTATTCCCTATGTTCGATTTCAAAATGTATGATTCGCCGCCCTCCTGTATCGCTAAATTCCCAATCCGGTCATTATATCGAATATGGAAATAACTGACATCGTAATGAAGCCAGCTCTTAAACCTGCCCCTGATTCCCAGCTCTGCAGTGTAGCCATTCGCATCCCTCAAATCCTGCGCCACCCTCGACAGTGCATTGGCAGGTAAAAAGTCTGCAAATAATACCGGTCTGAAACCCTGACTTATGCCCCCGTACAACTTATGCCCCGCAATTTTATATTCTGTTGTAATGCCTAACAGAGGAAATGACCTCCTCAAATTTTCCGGCAAATCCTCAGCGTCCAAATAGGACAATGTGCCCGACATTTCTGTTACTCCTGATTCAAATCTTATCCCGGGTGTAATGCTGAATTGATCACTTATTTGTATTAAATTCTCAACAAAAACAGCGATATTTTGTGTTTCTAATGCCACTTTTCTCTGAAAATCACTCACTAAGCTCAAATCATAATCAATTCCTGTAGTACCTAGACCCAATTGATTTCTTTTCAAGGTGTTATGGGTGTATTGTATCCCGGCAGAGAGGTGATTGGTGCGACTCAACAGTCGATGTTTTTTCAAAATCCTCATTTCACTTGTGTAGGAATTGAAATTATCTACATCGACTTGCCTGTTCTGATATTCGTTGGTGACCGGGTCAATATTGTCTTCAACATCAGCAAAAGCAATAAATTGTACGCTATTTCGTGTTCCTAGAACAGCTGAAGTGCTAAGCTGGAGGCGAGTTGTAGGGTTAATGTCCCAATAGGCAGTGAGTGATGGGACGTAAATATCCGGATTGAAATAATTTCTTGATCGAGTAGATTGTCGCGGATTCTCTGCAAACATCGCATCTGTTAACGGACCCGGACTTTGATACAAGTAAGTTGAGCGCCCTAATTCTGCTTTTAATGAAAAAGATGGATTCACATCATATTGAAGTGATAGAAATTGAGCTTCTGCTTCAGATTTAGAATTCTCTCTATATCCTTTGTAAGATTTGCGATAATAGTAAGCTGAATATGTCAATTTTCCGACTTTCCCTCCCAAACTATTATAAGAACTTAACATCCCATAAGATCCTATCGACTGGACTCCTTCATAACCTATCGTTTTGGTGGTATCCGGACTTTTAGTAACGTAATTGATCATACCACCAAATTGTGCACCATATTGCAAGCTGGAAGTTCCTCTTATTAATTCTATTCTTTCATAACTTTCCAGTGGTGGAGAATAATGACTGGCGGGATAGCCATACAAATCGCTATTGACTAAAATATTATTTTGTCTGACATTGTATTCCCATGATCTATGAGGGTCCAATCCACGTGTAGAAATATTAATCTGATTTCCGGAACCGTCCATATCGTATACAAATGTTCCAGGAACCTTGGCAAAAACCTGCCTTCCAATTTTTTCAGGCATAGAGGCATTTAGCGAAGCCAATTGAACCACTTCATTTTTCCTGCCGCTAACTATCATTGTACCGGAAACAACCTCCAATCGACGAATATCTGATAATTCTATCTTTTTAGCCTTAACAGTTATATTATCCAAAGTTAATAATGTATCGACATTTATTGATTGAGCATTTATTAACCCACCGGTCAGAAGCAGTATTATAACTATATACCTCATTATTATTTTTTAAAATTACCTAACAATCATTTCCTTTGTCACCTCAATTAAAGTATCATTCCTATATTGAGCTTCGTACTTTATCTCGCCTTCTTCTGACCATTTTCTTAAGTACCCTGTTTTCAAGCCATTATCAAAATCAGTAGTAAACTGAATAGCACCACTCGGATAAAATATGGTATCCCCACCGTGCTTTAAGTTGTTTTTATAATATTGAACCTCTTTTAATTTACCATTTTCATAATAAATTTCGGTTCGTCCTACCTGTTTACCACCTTCAAAGTACATCTTTGATTTCAAAGAGCCATCAGGATGGTATTCTGTCATTTCCCCTTCAATTTTTCCATCTACCTTAGTGTATTTTCTGGACATATTGCCGGCACCGTAATTCTCTAATATTTCTTCAGAATTCGAATCGGTACTGTTGCTGTTATTGCAACTTATAATACCTAATGTCAGAATGGACATGATTACAAGAATCCTCATTTTAATTGTTTTTTCCACTATTCATTTTGAATTATTGCTTTATTGTTGAGACTTATTGAAAAAGGAAAAGACACCGATTCAGATGTCTTTTCTTCAATATTATAATTTCAATTTTATTTCTTCCAAGGAAGTCTGCTCACTTCTCGTGCAATCTCAGTTCCGAATCTGATCCCTTCCTCACTGTCCATTCTCCAGTGTACACCTAGTGGAACTCTTGACCAGCCATTTTCCTCTGCCATTGCCCGAAAACTTGTAAAACTTCGTGGACTTCCTAAAAATTCAGTCCTATATTGGTGACAATTATCGGTCATTGCATAACCATAGCCGAAAATGCTTGCTAAGGTTTCAGCTCCTGCTGCTCCCATTGTTGCATGTCCGGAAGGATATGCTGGAAATGATGGATTCATGTTTTTTTCTCCGGTTAGAGGATTATGTAAATTAGATTTCCATTCCGGATCTATCAATCTTCTAATATATGTTTCGGGTCTTTCCAGATTAAATACATATTTAGAATGCCAAGCTCCTACCGCTGCATCATTTAGTCCCATTCCTAATTTTGCATTGCAAAAAATAGCAGTTTCTAAGTTAGAATCTTCTAGAGAATACACTTGAGTAGCAATAGCTAACCATCTTCCTGCGGGACTGAATGTTAAACCCAATAAATCATCACTCCAAAACTCAGCGATCCATTGCGCTGTATAAGAAAGACTTGGTGTATTCTGTGCATAAACCTCCAAAGCTTGAGAATAATACTCTGATTTTGTATCTTCAGAGTAGGTCAAAGGTGGTCTACATGTTCTGTCAGTAGGTGACAATGCGAAAGTTCTCGCTTGACCCCAGTAAGGAAACATTGCATTTCCCGGACCCGGATAGGTAGGAACCCAATCTCCATTCTTGCGATAATTCGCCTCCCAATCATAACCTCTGAACGGATCCTTAAAAGCATCATGTCCAATTGCGTCGCTAGCCGCCCAATTCCAAACTGCTTCCGCTACTGCCTCGCCATGTTGCACTGATCTATCGAACACCTCCGCTGAAGTTTCGCTTCTAAAGTCATCATTCAAACGATTTCTTAAATCATTGATTTCTGATTCTCTGTTATCGAAAAACTTAGGCATCATGTTACCATAAATAGTATTGACCACCGCCGGCCAATGATATTCTAAATTTGGATCTGATTTTGGTATGATAAGATTAGAAAATTCATTTTCAAGAGAATTGAAACTCGGCATTCCACCCACGCATGCCTCATAGGCAGCAATTCCTAAATATCCTAATGATCGAGGAGCCGGTGTAGGTCTATAACCTGCCGCATACCTTTCTATTTCTAGATATAGATCATTCCAGTCCTGAATCACATCACTGGAATATCTTTCTACTAACTCTACGGAACCTTCATCTTTTGGATCCTTGGAACAGGATTGAATGCCAATAATTAAAATAGCTAAAATAGCTAATCCGAGTAAATTTTTTAATTTCATAATGTTGGGAATTATAATGTTAACTTTGATTATTCTATTCTCAGAATTTGTTGATGATATAATGGGACAAAACTAATTTATCTTTAGCATTAAAGTTTCAAAAACTCCTTAGAATTTCCTTAGAATAAATGATTGAAACTATAGATAATCAGTAGTTTGGAAAAAAATGATGACCTTTGATTCAATCTATTTTATCAATGTGTAATCAAGAAAATGATTAAAATACTTTTAATTGAAGATGAAGTGAAAGCAGTTAAATCTCTTTTGAAAGGATTTAAGGATTATGATCTGGTAGTTGACTTCGCCAATGATGGCTTTCAAGGTTTTCAAATGGCTGTAGCAAATGACTACGATGTTATAATTTCCGATATTGTAATGCCTAAGATGTCAGGTTTACAACTCGTCAGTTCGCTAAGAGCTAAAAACATAACTACTCCTATTTTATTGCTTTCTGCGCTTGGTACGATAGAGGATAAAGTGCAGGGTTTAGAATTAGGTGCAGACGATTACCTGGTAAAACCGTATGAATTTAGAGAATTGGTTGCCAGAATCTACGCGCTTGAACGCAGAAGTAAAAAAGAAGAACCGGAAAAGGAAAATCTGAAATTCGCAGATATTGAAATGAATCTTTATTTAAAAACCTTTAAAAGAAATAACATTTTAATTGATTTAACACCAAAGGAATTTGCTTTAATGGAGTATTTTATAAGAAATGAAGGTAGAACAATATCTAAAAAGGAAATTGCCGAGAAAGTTTGGGATCTACATTTTGATACTAATACGAATGTCGTTGAGGTATATATAAATTATGTAAGAGCCAAAGTTGATAAACCTTTCGAAACCAAATTGATCCACACCGTCTTTGGGGTCGGCTATGTGTTGAGAGGAGAATAACAAAAAGCTATGCAAATACAGACAAAGTTAACTTTACAGTTTATCATCATCGTAGCAGGAATTATGCTTTTTGCTATGTCTTTCGTCTATTTGCAATTTCAAAATATCCTTATTGATGATTTCTATAACAATCTGAAATCAAAAGCTGTAATGACCGCTGAAATGACGGTGGGATATAACAACAGCAAAATTAATTTTCCGGAAGAAAACAATGAAACCGGTGATGAAATAAATATTTACACCGAAAATGTGTCAATCTATGACATGGATTTCAATAAACTTTATTCTTACAATCATTCCAATGAAGAATATGATATATCAATCCTTCAAAATATAGTGGATCAGAAAGAATACCGTTTCAAAAGTGGTAAGTTCCGGGTACTGGGCTCGGTTTATAAGAATAAAAATGGCGTTCCTTACATTTTAATTTCAGAAGCCATCTTCAATCAAGATTACCTGAATATTTTAGCAAATATACTTATTTGGATATCTGTCATTTTGGTCATTATGGTAGCATTCAGCGGCTGGGTTTTTGCGGGTCAGGCTCTCTCTCCAATTCGGAAAATAATGAATGAGGTTGATTCAATCCAGACTTCGGATTTGAATTTTAGGCTAACAACTACCCAAAAAAATGATGAGATTTCAAGATTAGTTGTCACTTTTAATAGCCTTCTAAGCAGAATTCAAAATGTTTTTGACACCCAAAAACAGTTTTTATCTAATATCTCTCATGAGTTAAAAAATCCCCTAAGTATTATTATTTCCCAGCTTGAGGTGATCTTGGTGAAACGTAGAAGTGAGGTAGAGTATTTAGAAACCTTGAATTCTGTATTAGAAGACGTAAAATCACTAAATGAAGCCTCCGAAAAATTGATGCAATTGGCGAGAATTTCATCAGAAAATGCTTTAATCCATCAAACTCCTATTAGAGTAGATGAATTATTATGGTCAGCTAAGAATATATTGAATAAAAGCAGACCTGATTACCATATTCGAATTGAAATAGAAAATCTTCCCGAAGAGGAAAGTCAGATGTATACTGTTGGAAGTGAACAACTGCTGAAGACCGCCTTGGTTAATATTTTAGAAAATAGTTGTAAATACAGCAACAGTCAAGAGGTAGTAATTTCTCTTTCAATCAATGAATCCAAAAAGATAGTTATTGAAATTAGAGATCAGGGTATTGGAATCCCTGAAGAAGAATTGGAATTGGTGTATGAACCTTTTTATAGAAGTACCATCAGCAATAATTTTAAAGGATCAGGAATTGGACTTTCACTTGTTAGTAGCATTTTGAATCTGCATAATATCGATTATAAATTAAGAAATAATTCAGATGGTGGCACTACAACAACATTGTATTTTGCCTCAGGTAAATCTTTCATTTCTGACAAGGAATTAATTTAGCTTATGAAATTAGAAGGTAATAATATAAAAATTAAAATTTTTAAATTCCTGACTGCAGCAATTGTAGTAATAGCATTAGTATTGGCATCATTGAAATATTTTCAATCCTTAAACAAAAAACCTATCGAGCAAGAAGTAATTCTTGATTGGTATGAATTTGCACTGGAATGCGACAGATATGCTGAAGGATATAAAGGTGCTATTTCTGCTCGAACATTCGCTTATTTAGGACTCGCAAATGTTGAAATAGCAAAATCCACGCACTCTAATTCTTTAGATTTTATTCAAAATAAAATTGGATATCCAACTTTTCCAGAATGGAATGAAAAAGAAGATTTGTATTTGCCTGCAGCCCTCAATGCCGGATTAGCTCATTTATTCGAAATGTTCTACAGTTCCGTTCCTATGAATCTAAAGGAAGAAATTTATAATAAAAGGAATGATTGGCACACCTTTTTTTCCCAAGAAGTTGAAAATGACATTCTGCACAAATCTCGAAAATATGGAAGAGAAATAGCAAATTTAATTTTTGACTATGCCGCCACGGATTCGATTGGCCACAACGCTCATCTATTTAATTATGATAAAGATTACAAATTTGAAGATAAACCGGGCGTTTGGAGCCCATGCAAATCATTTCCAATGCCACCCCTTTTGCCGCATTGGGGGAAAGCAAGGACATTTGTAGCATCACCTTCTCAATATTTAGCCCAGCCATTACCGGAGTTTTCTTCTGAAAAGGGATCATCCTTCCATCGACAAGCCTTGGAAGTATTCACTATAAGTTCGCCACTTTCCGATGAAAATCAATGGATAGCAGAGTTTTGGAGCGACGACCTGAAAAGTAATACTTTTACCCCGGCAGGCAGGTGGATCAGCATAACAAATCAAATTTTACGACAAGAAAATGTATCCACTGACCAACTTTTGAATCTGTATTTGAATATTGGTTTGGTGTTAAATGACGCCTTTGTGAGTTGCTGGTATTCCAAATATCGCTATAATTTGATGAGACCTGAAACCTATATCCAAAAGAATTTTGATAGATCTTGGCACTCTCATTATCATTCTCCGAGTTTTCCCGGCTATCCCTCAGGACATGCCTTCGCAGGAGCTGCTTGCGCCCAGGTTCTATCGCATAGCTTTGGTGAAAAATACTCAATGGAAGACAAAAGCCACACAAACCGTAAAGATTTTAAGGGTAAGCCCAGAAAGTTTGAGTCTTTCGATGAAATGGCTAAGGAAAATGCTATTTCACGAGTTTTACTCGGGGTACATTTCCGAATTGACAGTGAAGAGGGATTGAGGCTAGGAAGAGATTTAGGCGATTATTTTCTTTCCGTTCGGGGAAATAAATCCAATGCAATCTTTATTAATGATTCTCCAAGCTCGAAATAAATTATTCTTGAGACTTAGGAGATTTTCAAAAATATAATCCCGATTTATTATAGGGATTAAATCGGGATTATATTTTTTCTGTGAATGATGATTGAAAAAACCATCAATATAGTTTCTGTAAGAAAATTTCATTATCAAACTCGCAAGCAAGCAAATTCCAAAGTCAATCCTTTCGAAGAATTTGAGGTTTTCTTCCAGAGACTATTTATAAGTTACCGCCTGCAACCAATCCTTAATCATAGTTTCATCTATTTCTTCGCAATTTCTAAATTTGATATGTCGCATATCCTTTCCTGTACCTTCCAGTCGGTGTTCAGGGTCTTTTATTTTTTCGTAATTAAAAAAACCTAAATTGACGTATTTCTCAGTTGATTTGAGGTAGGCAAAATCTCCATCCAAACAATAGACAGGTCTATTCCATTTGTATTGCTCATTTGCATTGGGGATGGTTTCCAGAATTATATTTCTTAAAGTCTTCAAAACTTCTTGGTGATCTTCGGGTGCATTGTTAATATATTCATTAATTTGATCGTCCATGACATCGTGATTTTATAACTGTGAATTAAGCGTATTACCATATTAAACAATAATTTTTTCACATGTTTCAATTCAATCTCATTCGGCAAATTTTTTTCTTGTGATTTCTATTCTCTGCTGCCCTATTTCAGATCTGTTTCCGGAAAATCTATTTTTATAGTCTTACTATAAATTTCAGAATTCAAATTCAATCCCATTTCTTCATTACCCTTCTTAGTGCGACTTTTGCGGACGAGGTAAAGATCAGTTCTCCCCTGACTTATATTAGTCAATTCCTCCTCATTGATTAGAATATTGGAAACAGTTCCCGGCTCATCAAAAGTCTTGGTGAAAATACCCCCTTTGTTATTTGCCGCGATTATGACAATTTGCTCAGATCCAAGTAAGGGCTTACCTGTCCAGCTAAGGCGCAAATTCTTACCTTCAAATGAATGGGCAATATCTCCAAAATAATACATCGGAAATTCCATAACCAAGCCATTTTCATCCTCTGCTGATTGACCCATGATTGTATATTTAAAGCTTTCTTCTGCTTGAACTTTTTCTTCAAAATTATACCAATTGGGATGTTCACTATTTTGGATTTTCTTCATCTCCATGTTATTTAATTTTATAGAGTAATAAGAAGAATCCGGAATTAATTTGCCCATTATGTTTTTAGTAAATAGCTTTACGGTAGATTTGCATTCGCCGGTATCTTCAAGATATCGAACGAAGATGTCTGTTAAAAGATAGTTGGTTTGGGGAAATGGCTCCTCATTTTGATTGGAGTCAGCACATGAATAAAGGCTAACAGCGATTAGAAGGCAGATTAAATTTTTCATATTACTTGATAATATATGTTGTTAAAACAAAAAATTACAGTTTTTTCAAAAAATAGATTGATAATTTGAAACTCAAATATAATTAAATCTTGTTGAGACAGGTATATATTGCCCTGTTAGAAAAAAGATATCTAAAGGTTGATAAATGAAACGAGACAAAGTACTTGTTGCTGATTATGTTCATGGGTACTTGTTACAAGGTATTCTTGATCTCGGCTTGGTGTTTGACTATTTGCCGGAAATAGAGCAGGAGGAAATAGAAGATATAATTGGGGAATACTTCGGACTGGTGATTAATTCTAAGTCTAGAGCAAATAAAATAATTTTCGAGCGAGGAGAACAATTGAAATTTGTGGCCAGACTAGGATCCGGTATGGAAATAATTGATTTGGCTGCAGCTAAGGAGGCCGGGGTATTTGTGGTGAGTGCTCCTGAAGGAAATGCGCAGGCTGTAGCGGAGCATGCACTGGGAATGCTGTTAAGTCTTTTCAATAAGTTGAAGTTAAGTGATGAAAGAGTAAAGAATTATGACTGGCGGAGGGAAGAGAGCAGAGGAATAGAATTGAGTGGCAAAACGATTGGTATCATTGGCCTGGGAAATAATGGTTCTGCTTTTACGCGGTTATTAAGAGGATTTCAGAGTCCTATAATATGTTACGATAAATATAGAAGTGATTTTGGACAGGAATATTCTTATGTAGAAAATGTCGAAATGGAAGATATTTTTGAAAGAGCAGAGGTGATTAGTTTACATATTCCTTGGAATTCGGAGACAAATTATATGGTAGATTCGAGATTTATCTCTTCCATGAAAAAGCCATTTTATCTAATAAATACATCTCGCGGTGGAATTGTAGATACGAATGCTTTGATAGGTGGTTTGGAATCGGGGAAGATTTTGGGGGCTTGTTTGGATGTTTTCGAAAATGAGAAACCGAATAGTTATTCAGCCGAGGAGAAAAGTTTGTACAAAAAACTTTTTAGTTACCGAAATTTGGAAGTAAGTCCACATGTAGCGGGTTGGAGTAAGGAATCGAAAGAAAAGATAGCTAAAGTGCTGATAAATAAACTAAAGGATAAATTTACAATAACTTAATTAAAAAATATTATTTTGTTTACTGTCTGTAAATCAATTAAATGTTTTGACTTATTAAAGTAAGTTAATTTAAATATGTTAATTTTTAAAGATAAAATTAAAGATTTCTTTGTGTTTAGAATGATTTTAATTAAAATTGCAGACCCTAAACTATTTAACGATAAATTATAATTATATGACAAGGAAACTTTTACTCCTTATTTCGCTAGTGTTTACAGGATTTTTAGTTTACGGACAGACGTCCTTAGCAGGAAATGTGGTTGATGACGCAGGAGAGCCCATAATAGGTGCAACGGTCTCAGTATACAGGAATGGCGTGATGGTAACAGGAACTCAAACAGATTTTGATGGAAATTATAATATTTCTAACTTGGATCCAGGAACCGTAGATGTAGAATTTCGCTACGTAGGTTTTACACCAGATAGGGTAACAGATGTGCTTTTACGGGCTGGTCAAGTGAACCCATTGAATTCTAAATTAAGTGCAGGAGTTGAATTGGAAACTGCAGTTGTGAGAGAATTCAGAGTCCCTCTTATTGAACAGGATAACACCACTTCAGGTGGAACCATTACCTCCGAACAGATTCGGAAGTCGCCATTAAAGGATGTCGCCGGCTTAGCGAGTACTACAGGTGGGGTTTCTTCTATTGATGGAGGTGCTATGACCGTAAGAGGTTCGAGAGACAATGCAACTGACTATTATATCGATGGGATACGTGTAAGAGCAAATCAAATTCCACAGGTGGATATCGATCAAATGCAGGTGATCACAGGTGGTATGGAAGCCAAATACGGTGACGTTACCGGTGGAATTATTTCTATAACGACTAAAGGACCAAGCTCCACTTATACGGGAGGCCTTGAAGTTGAAACTTCCAAGGGTTTAGATCCTTATGGTCGTTTGGAGCTTAATGGAAACGTTAGCGGACCGATCTTAAGAAAAAGAGAAAGTAAAGAATCCATTTTAGGCTTCAGACTTTCAGGTAGATATTTGACTTTGGATGATAGAGCACCTTCTGCTGTTGGTGTATATAGAGCAACCGAAGAGCAAATAGCCATGCTTTCAGCGGATCCATACAATAGTTATTTCGGTCAAAATATTCCTGAAGGGGAATTTTTGGATCACAGTGAAATTCCTTTGGTTCAAGCTAGGCCGAATGAAAATTCAAGAGCGATAGATTTGAATGGTAAAATTGACTGGAGAGTGAGTCCGGGTGTAGATGTTAGTTTAACCGGGGGTTATTATAATAATTTTGATAGATTTTCTCCCGGAAGACAGGATAGAATAAATGGCCAAACAGGAAATGCTAATTTTGGTCTGTTCAATCATATCAATAATCCGTTACAGACAAGTGAAGCGCTTAGATCGAATTTAAGAATCAGACATAGAATCGGAAAGACTTCAGGAAATACTGCTAGTGGTTCTGCTTCTTTGATTCAGAATTTGGCTTATACCATTCAAGTAGGTTATGAGACCAATACTGTGAATACGCAAGATTGGCAGCATAGAGATAGAGTTTTTGATTATGGACATATCGGAAGATTCTCTTCAACGTTTTTGCCAATTTTTCTGAATGATATTCATGTAGGGTATTCTCCTACATTAAATAATTTTGATCCTTCTAATAGTCGTAATCCGGTATTGGCAAATTATAACTTGCCCGGCGATTCCCCGGTTCAGCCTTATCTAAATGGTTTGTCTGATGGAACGGGTAGTCTAGTTTATACGAATTTCTATAACGTAGGAGCGGTATATGATAATTTGTCGAAAAATCAAACTGATATATACACAGGTAGTTTGGCTATTAATTTTGATTTAGTCCCGGGTGGCTCAAGTAAAGGTCGACATACAATTGAATTAGGCGCATGGATAGAACAAAGAGAAGTGAGATCATATGCAATTGATCCATTCAACATTTGGAATTTGGCTCAACAAGAAGTGAATGTCCACCTAGCTGCAGATAATATAGATACTCTGAGAGGGGTGGATACAGTTATTGATGGTGTTAATAGGAGATTATTCCCATTGAATGTTACTGATGTAAACGATAAAAGCTTTCACGTTAATTTTAGAAATCAGTTTGGAATACCAATCGATGAATGGGTATTTATAAGCGAGTTTAACCCTGAAGATCTGAGTTTGGATATGTTTTCTCCTAACCAATTAGCAGATCCGGGTTTAGTTACTATGTATGGTTATGATTTTCAAGGGAATAAATTATCTAATATAGCTTTTGAAGATTTTTATAACTACAATTTCTTTGGAGAAGAAAGTAATCAGCCTTCATATCAGGTAGCACCGGACAGACCCTTTTATTTTGCCGGATATATTCAAGATAAATTCTCATACAAGGATATCATTTTTAGAGTAGGTTTAAGAGTTGATGCATTTGATGCAAATACAAAGGTTATGAGAGATCCATTCTCGCTTTACCCTATCCAATCTGCTGCTGACTTTCATGACATGAATGCTTCTAACCAACCTTCAGGAATTGGGGATGATTATAAAGTTTATGTTACTGCGGAAGGAAGTGATCAAGTCAAAGGTTATCGAAGTGGTAATACTTGGTTTGATGCCAATGGAAATCAATTGAATGATGGCAACTTCCTTTTTGGTGGTGAGTTAGTAAATCCGGCATACGAACCGGGGGCGGTAAATGATATTCAAGATCCAAATTTTGATTTAAATAGATCATTTGAAGATTATAGGATTAGATTGAATCCAATGCCACGAATTGCAATTTCATTCCCGATTTCGGATGAAGCCAACTTCTTCGGTAACTATGATATCTTGTATCAAAGACCTCCGGGCAGAAACTATGTTTCGCCAATGGATTATTATTTTTACGATACTAGAACTCCTATTAATAATGCTAACTTAAGTCCTGAGCAGACCATTAATTATGAGGTAGGTTTCCAACAAAAATTAACTAACTCCTCTGCTATTAAAATCAATGCTTATTATAAGGAATTGAGAGATATGATTCAAAGAAGATATTTCTTGTACCTTCCAAATCCCGTGAATGAGAACTTAGGTTTTGATAATATTGATTTCGGTACTGTAAAAGGATTTACATTTGCCTATGACCTAAGAAGAACAGGAAACTTCTCCTTGCAGGCGAACTATACATTACAGTTTGCAGACGGTACAGGCTCTGACGATAGATCGCAAGAGAATATTTTGAGACCGGGTTCTGGTAATCTAAGATATTTGTTGCCACTATCCTACGACGAAAGACACTCTTTCAACGTTTTATTTGACTTGCGTTGGGACGGAGGTGCGAAGTACAATGGTCCTCGAATAGGAAATTTTGCTTTATTAGAGAATACAGGTATGAATGTACAAGCTAGCGCTGTGTCAGGTCGACCATTCACTAGAGGTGAAACTCCGAATAGATATGGTTCTCTTGGAATTGACGGACAATTAAATGGTGCAAGACTTCCTTGGAATTATAACATTAATTTAAGAATTGATAGAGATATAGCAATTGGCGCTGGGAGAGAAGGCAAGAGAGCTATGAATTTAAATGTGTATTTTAGAGTTTCTAATCTACTCAATACTTTAAATATAAGAGATATATATGCTGCCGGAGATGAGAATAGCGATGGTTTCCTAGCTAGTTATCTGGGTCAATTGGAATTAACGAGATACACTGATGGTAATTCTGCTACGGATGAAGCTTTAAGAGATATGGGTCGTGATGTGAATAATTTCATTGGTTATTATAATATGGGGATGTTGAATCCGGGTTTCTTCTTTGCACCAAGAAGAATTTATCTGGGTGCAATTTTTGAATTTTAAGATTAAAAATTTTATAGTATGGAAAGGTATAAATTTATATTATTAGTCATTTTAGGTTTTGCGACAATCGGAAATCTATATGCTATTCCACCAGCAGGATGGAATACTGGTGAAAAACCTACATCTACTGAAAAAAGGAATGACTGTATTTTAGGTACGAACTCCATAGAGTTAAATATAAATAATGTTCGTGCGAGATTAATGTCATCAGGAGATGTTTGGTGGGAT
>CALCSX010000229.1 GCA_937894165.1 uncultured Saprospiraceae bacterium
CCACTTTAAGCCTTACTATAGATTTTGAGGATATTCTTTATTATACTGAATACAACGAGAGTCAAAAAATATCTCGTTTGATTGCCTACGATCCATCTGAAAACTCAAATAAGATTCTGGATTCATTTAATTTAAGATGTTGGAATGATATCACATTTTATGATGGTTACTTGATGTTTGCTACGGTTGAATTTCCACCGAAAGTACCAAATGGGAAAATGAGATTATATGACTTAGAAACAAAATCATTTATAGACTCTTTAGAATTCATAGATAATTTATCATTTAGAAATGGTTTTAGTGCAATTGCATCTCCTTGTCAAACTGAAAAGGTCATTTTTGTACATGAATTTAGAATTTGTGGCTATGTTCTAGGTAATTCAGCAATAAATATATATCTTTGTAATATGAAAACATCAAAGGAAATACGAGAAAAGTTCAATGCGCTTTCAGGATCAGACCAAGAATTACTTTTGAGCGATCTGCTAAGTGATTATGAATTACGTAGTCAAGTGCTGGAGAATGCAAGACATGAATTGTCTGTGAAAAAAGAAAAGAAGCCTTGCCCTCATTGCAACAGTACCAAGGTATACAAACGTGGCAAGCAAAATAATGTCCAAATGTATCAGTGCCGGGAGTGTAACAAATGGTATAGCGAAACAACTGGTACGCCACTTTGGGACATAAAGCTCAAACATAAATGGCAGGGCTACCTCAGACTAATGCAGGAAGGGATGTCGATCAAAAAGATAGCGAAGGAGCTTGAGATATCGATACAGACCAGTTTCGATTGGCGACACAAAATTTTGAGTTCTTTGTCTAAATTCACTCCGGAAACACTTACTGATGTAGTTGAATGTGATGAATTGGCGCTTTCATTGAGCAAAAAAGGTCAAAGGGGATTAGATCGTAAGCCTCGAAAAAGAGGGAGTGATTTTAAACGGAACGCAGGTTCAGAAGAATCCACAGTCGTGCAGGTTGTTACGGCCGTCGATAGGAAGGGGCAAAAGTACTTGAAAGCGGTAGAATCAAAAAGATTGACTTCTGAGCAGATTAAAGAAGTGTTTGAAGGAAAACTGGCTGAGAATGCAACACTGATTACAGATAAGCACCCCTCATATAAGAAATTCACCCGAGGCAACAAAAAGTTAAGCCACAAGACTGTATTGGCAAAAGATCATGTTGATAAGCAAAACAAAAATATTCATTTACAACACGTAAATAATACTCATAGTCAATTAAGAGGTTTTTTGAGACCCTTCAACGGTGTCAGCTCAAAGTATCTCCAAAACTATTTGAATTGGTTTGCATACAAAGAAAAGATGTCCGGAACTACTTCGACACTTAAGCAATGGTTTATTGCTATCTTGACATCGCCACTTGCATACCAATTATTTCTACAATTTAAACTTAATGCTGTTAATATTAGAACTTAGCCATTATTGGTTGAATTCTTAAGTCAATAAGTTTATTTAACAGGAGAGACGTTTCCTCCCACTTCCTCCCGGCCTAGCGATGTGGAAGGGTCCGAAGCGCAGCGGAGGAAGTCCGAAGGACCGAGCGAATAGCGAGCCTGGATACGTAGCGACCCGGAGGGTAGGCCTATAAATGCCCAAATATTTAGGATGCTTTATTTAAGTAATTAAAAATTTCAGAGTCCAGTTAAGATGAGACGTATTGTGTTGAAAGACCAATTTACTTTTACAAGGTGATTAATTATATAATATTCATTGAATTATTCATCTAAAAAAAGTACAGGAATTTATTCGTAAATTTGTAGAAATGAGCGAAAAGAAACTTTACATCATCGCAGGTTGTAATGTTGCAGCCAAAACTAGAAAAAGGTTTCCGGGTAACATTGCTATTTTTTTGGCTTCAGAGTATAGATTTAGCCAAGGAACGAGTAAAAACGAGGGTTTTGGAAGGAGGACACAATATAGAACCTGAGATTATAGCAAGAAGATACAATAGGGGAATTGACAATTTATTTAAGGTGTACCTACCAATAATCGATGGGCTTTTGATTTTCGACAATTCTGAAGGTAAACATGAACTTTTAGCTGAAAAAAAAATGGATGGTATTCTTAATATTGTGAATAAAGAGAAATTTAATATTTTAAAAAATGGATAAGACAATTAATGAAATTCAAACTGAAGAGAAAATTAAAATTCTAAAAGGATTAGAGTTAGTGTATGAACGACTTTTAGAGTTTAAAAAGGCTAAAAAAAGTGATCTTGTTGTGTTACGAGATAATAAAATCGTAAAGATAAAAATTACGTAAAAAATGAAAGTTCAATATATTGACAGATATTCTTAACAGATATTTTTTTCAAAGCTATATTTCTCGAACCACGAGAATTATGAAAAAATTAAGTTCTAAAGATTATCCATTAGAATATCAATCCCCAAAACAAGCTCGAAACCAAAATAATAAACAATGCCAATACGCCGATAATCACCCCGGTACTTGCAAAATCCCGGGTGGTCAGAATGCCCTGTGCATAAACGATGGAATTCGGGGCGGTGCTGACAGGTAGTGACATGGCCATAGAAGCGATCAGGGCAATACCGATGGCTATTTCGCGGGCCATACTCTCATTAAAACTACCGTCCAAAGCAAAGGTGAGTGATACTCCGATCGGTAGAATCAAGTTGGTGGTGGCAGTGTTCGAAATGAAGGTGCTCATCAGGAGGGTGGCGACAAGAATTATGCCGAAAAAGTAGGGACTATTGCCGGGTAGAAAGCTAGTAAACTGTTTGTCGAGTCCGGTGATAGCCATTCCCTGACCCAAAGCTATACCTCCTGCTATTAAAATCAGAATATTCCATTCGAGGGTGTTAATGTCCTTTTTGT
>CALCSX010000230.1 GCA_937894165.1 uncultured Saprospiraceae bacterium
CCCTTAAAAACTATTGACACATTATCAAAATCTTCCGGATCTCTGGTTATTGGATTATTTACTATTCTTTTTAAATATTCGCCTTGAAATGCCCAACCCTGATATTTAAAAATGACATCAGCCATTAAGTTGGATAGATCCCTTGTGTCGAAGAGCTCTCCCCCTAATTGCCCACCTGTTCTCTGAATATCATCATTTAAATTGTAGCCTAAGCCAACCATAAGTTTTGGACTATCTTCCATCAATAAGTCGCCCTCAAAATAAGCTCCATTAGCTGTAAAGTTTCCTAGAGGATACAACTCTCCTCTCAAAGTATAAGAAAGTCCTCCATTGGAAGTAGAAATCCAATTCCTGCCCTCCCCTGAGGTGATAGCCCCCCTCATTACAAGAAGTCTGGAGTCTTTAAATACATTATAAAATGCCTGAAAACCGAAATCACGATCTATATTATATATTGCATTAACTATCGATCTATCCACCAATTGTAAATCTCCGGACGAATTGACCCGCTGCCGATTCCCCGGAAGCTTCGTCTGCCCAAAACCAAATGTCCAACGATTATTCGCCCTGTAAAAAATCATCGCATCCCTGATTATATTGGGAAAGCCACCCGGTTGAAATCCTTGTATATCCCCCCCGGTAAATGAAAGTTGGATCACATAAGTCAGTCGAGGATCGTAAAAAAAACCATCAAATCTCAACCTTAAACGTCTTACTCTAGCCTCAACTTCATCAACCTCCAAACCCCTTTGAGCTAAAGTGCTGACACCTATTCGATTTTGAATTCTAAATCTAATATTTAACTTATACAAGCTGTCAGGAGCGATAATACCAACTCCATCACCAAATGAAAAGTATGGAATTTCGGTTTGATTACCTATATCCTGAGCTGTTAGAGAGAATTTAAATAGTATAGAAATCGCAAAAAGTGTTAATAATCTTAGAATCATAGATAATAGTTTTATGCAATATATATAATCGTTCTTAAATTTACCACGACAAATATTTAACTTTTTTTTATATTGATTTCAATTCTCTGAATTTTTTAATGCTATTTTACGATTGAAATGCAATGAAATTTTCAACATGTACTACCTTTATTAGCTTAACAGTGACTTCTCAGTTTTAAAAAATATTATGAAAGAAATTAATTTAATTTCAGATACAATTACCATTCCTTGTAAGAAAATGCTGGAATTTATGTTCCAGGCTAAAGTGGGTGATGATGTCTTCGGCACAGATCCAACGGTGAATAAATTGGAAGAAAAGGTGGCTAAAATGTTTGCTAAGGAAGCAGCCCTTTTTTGTCCTTCCGGGACTATGACCAATCAAATAGCTTTAAAGATACTTACCCAAGCCTTGGATGAAATCATTTGTAATTCTCTATCGCATGTGGTGAAGTATGAATCTGCGGGCTATGCCTTACTTTCCGGTCTTTCTACCCAATTAATTTATCAAAAAGACGGAAAAATCACTGTCGAGCAAATAAGAGAGAGTATTAAACCGGTACATGATTGGCTATCTCGTTCAAAATTAGTTGTTTTAGAAAACACTTGCAATGCGGGAGGGGGTACTATTTATACTTTAGCTGAAGTTGAAAAAATAAGTGCATTCTGTAAGGAAAAAAAACTAAAATTACACTTAGACGGAGCTCGTCTTTTCAATGCCATAGTAGAAACGGGTGAGAAAACAGAGGATTGGGGTTCGCATTTTGATACTATAAGTATATGTCTGAGCAAAGGGCTAGGAGCGCCGGTCGGTAGTTTACTCATTGGATCAGAAGAAGATATAAAACTGGCGCGCAGGTTTCGTAAAGTGATGGGCGGAGGGATGCGTCAGGCTGGATATCTCGCTGCGGCAGGGCTTTTTGCCTTGGAGAACAATATCGCAAGATTGAAGGATGATCATAATAATGCTAAATTGTTAGCAAAATCCTTAGAAAATGCTCCTTCTACTGACTCTGTCACAGCTCCGCAGACAAATATTTTGCTATTTGATATCAAAAAGGAAATCGACATAGTAGAATATTTGGAAAAGTTAAAAGCGAATGGAATCCTTGGAACTGCTTTTGGGCCCAAGACGGTGCGATTGGTGACACATAAGGATGTTTCGGAGGACGACATCGATTCGGTTTGTGAGATTTTGAAGGGATTGTAGTTGGAAGCTGCTCTCCTCGCTGTAGCCTATTTTTGTCTGAACCATGATTCACTTGATTTCAGGATTACAGGATTTGGATTATAATTTTTAAAGCTTATGAACTTTAAATCACCGGCTTTGCTTTTAAAAACACATACCCAATTGTCTGAATCGCGGATTACAGGCGGATTTAGCTGATTCCACGGATTAGATCTAAATTCTCCAAACTATTTACTAGAATTAATGCTTGCTCCTAGTTGCTAGCTTCATAGAATATACAGCCGAACAGTAATTTTCTAAAAAATCTGTGCAAAATCTGTGTAATCTGTGAGCTATAAAACAAATGCCGCAGGCATCAACCGAACCGCTCCCCACGCCGCTCAACAGCACGAAGTGCAACAAAACGGTCGATAGACCTCAAAACAGCGAAGCGATAAAACTGTCGTTAGACCTTAAAACAGCCGATAGGCGCCAGAACTCAGAACTCAGAACGCCGAAGGCGAGCTTTAATCATTCAACTTCAATACCTCCAAAAACGCCTTCTGAGGAACCTCCACAGACCCGATCTGCCTCATCTTTTTCTTTCCCTCTTTCTGCTTCTCCAACAACTTACGCTTTCTCGAAATATCACCACCGTAACACTTCGCCGTCACATCCTTCCGCATCGCAGAAATAGTCTCCCGCGCTATTATCTTCGCTCCTATCGCCGCCTGAATAGCTATAACAAACTGCTGTCTAGGTAGTAAATCCTTCAATTTAGAACAGATCTTCCGCCCAAACACCTCCGCCTTAGTCCTATGTACCAAGGCACTCAATGCATCCACCGGCTCTCCATTCAACTTGATATCCAACAAAATGATATCCGAAGGCCTGTAATCTATAGGCGAATAATCAAAAGAAGCATAACCTCGCGAAATTGACTTTAACTTGTCGTAAAAATCGAAAACGATCTCCGCCAATGGCATCTCAAAAGTCAATTCCACACGCTCCGTCGTCAAATAAGTTTGCTTGGTCAAAATGCCCCGCTTGTCCATACAAAGTGACATGATCGCCCCGATATATTCCGGTTTAGTGATCATCTGCGCCCTGATATACGGCTCAAAAATCGTATCTGTAGAACTTGGATCCGGAAGCTCCGTCGGCGTATTGATTATATATTTTGTACCATTAGTTTTGATGGCATAGTAGGACACGTTCGGTACCGTTGTGATTACATCCTGATCATATTCTCTCGAAAGTCGCTCCTGAACAATCTCCAAATGTAACATCCCCAAAAATCCGCATCGAAATCCAAAGCCCAATGCCACGGAAGATTCCGGTTCAAACACCAGCGATGCATCATTCAACTGCAATTTCTCCAAACTATCCCTCAAATCTTCAAAATCATCATTGTCGATAGGATAAATACCGGCAAAAACCATCGGTTTTACCTCTTCGAAACCTTTTATTGCCTCAGTAGCCGAATTTTCCATAGAAATCACCGTATCTCCTACCTTTATTTCCTTCGATTCCTTGATACCGGTGATAATATAACCCACATCTCCCGCCTTCAATATCCTTTTGGGTACCATATCCATTTGCAAAACACCGATTTCATCTACTTCATACTCCTTCTTCGTATGGAAGAATTTCACTTTTTGCCCCTTCGTAATTGTTCCGTTTACGATCTTGATATAAGCAATAATGCCTCGGAATTTATTAAAAACAGAGTCAAAAATCAAAGCCTGCAGAGGCGCTTCCTCGTTACCCTTTGGCGATGGAATTCTCTTCACGATTGCCTCCATTATTTCCGGTACGCCCTGCCCCGTCTTGCCACTCGCATGGAGAATATCATCCAAATCGCAGCCGATCAAGTCAATAATCTGCTCCGAAACCTCATCGATCATCGCATTATCCATGTCGATTTTGTTCAGGATCGGAATGATCTCCAAATCATGTTCAATAGCCAAATACAAATTCGAAATCGTCTGAGCCTGAATACCTTGCGTTGCATCCACGAGCAATAAAGCTCCTTCACAAGCCGCAATACTTCTCGACACTTCATATGAAAAATCCACGTGCCCCGGCGTATCAATTAGATTGAAATTATACTCCTGACCATCGGGACTCTTATACAACAATTGAATCGCGTGACTCTTTATCGTAATCCCCCGCTCCCGCTCCAGATCCATATCGTCCAAAGCCTGATGCTGCATGTTCCGCTCCGAAATTGTCTTCGTAAACTCCAGCAACCTGTCCGATAAGGTACTCTTCCCATGATCAATATGTGCTATCACACAAAAATTCCTAATATTCTTCATGCCGCAAATATACTTTGAATATTTATTTTTCTCAATTCTATTTTTACTCTTTCGCCTAAGCCTCCTACTCAAACTACAAAAAATCATTACTTGTTGTTTTTTTCGATCTTGCAAGCCTATTAATTATGATTTTTATGGGCGTGCCCCGTCATCAGTCAAAAAATTTTTACAAGAAAGGAATTCCTTAGGGGACTGATTTCGGGTCGCTCCCTTCCGGGATTCACTTCGTTCCTGTCCTGACTTAATCGTCAGGACCTCCCTTCGGTCGCCCTACAGGCAGCTCACGCGGGGGCTCCGACATCCAAAACGATTCAAACTTTAGCCATTCTAATTTTCCTTTTTAAATACTGAGCTTTCGGATCCGATTTATTTATAAAAAATCGAAGATTTCAATAGAAAATACTTGCTTAGACTTAGAAAAATTTCTACTTTTATATTTAGGGGAATTTTTCATTTAAAAACTATATAATAGGTTCATTTTGGTAATATTTGTGAAGTATATGGTGAGCCATCGCTGCAAAATGATGGTAAAATCGGAGCTCAAGAATTTGGGTTTGCACTATGTAACTGTAGATTTGGGAGTAGTTGATATTTTAGAAGATATCAGTCCCGAACAATTTGCACTCCTGAAAACAAATTTATTAAGATCAGGCTTGGAGCTTTTAGATGACAAAAAAAGTATTCTTGTCGAAAAAATCAAAAATGTTATCATCGAAATGATCCACTATTCCGACAAAGAGCCACTTCTCAACTATTCTGAATTCATCAGTAACAAATTAGGCTACGATTACACCTATCTTGCCAATATATTCTCTGAGGTAAAAGGCATATCTATTCAGCAATATATTATCCTACACAAAGTAGAACGGATCAAAGAGTTAATCATCTATGAAGAACTCAATCTAACAGAAATTTCCTACCTTCTTCATTATAGCAGCGTTGCCCACCTATCAAATCAGTTTAAAAAGATAACCGGTCTGACGCCCACCTTTTACAAGAATTTGAAAGATAAGAGAAAAGCTAATTTGGAGGACGTTTAGTTGTTTATCCCTTCGGTGTTTATTGCTGCGCGGTTTATTTGCTTCGCAGTTTATCTTTTCGCTTCGCGGTTTATCGTTTCAGTGTTTAGCACTTTATTGTTTATCGCTGCGCTTTATTGGAACATTCATCTAAACTCTCTAAACTCTCTAAACCTTTAACAGTTTATCGTTTCACTGTTTAGCGCTGGGTGTTTATCGCTTACGCTGTTTATAGAAACAAGAATATAAATCTTCTTGTCCTATTCAAATCCAATTATTCATCTCCAACAGCCATCAGCTATTGGCTAGAAGCTAGCAGCTCAAAATGAGCTTCGCTTTTATCGCTGTTTCTTTCCCACCCTAATTTTTAAACCAAGTTCCACCACATTTCTAATGTGATACCCTTTAATGTCATCATCTTCAAAAACATTTTTCAAACCTTTTTGAAATTGATAATCCAAAATAATTCCAAAGTTATCTGTTATTTTATAGCCTACACCCATGCCGGCTATAAGTCCGTAGTCTATTGAACTATAATTGAATTGTAGCACATTTCTCTCTATAAGTGTAAATTTATCGTTATTGTCGAAATCCCAAACCCGATTAACTAAAAAGCTAGTATATCCTCCACCGTTGAGAAAAAATGAAAGATTTTTTAGGGAAAAATAATATTTTATTGTAAGAGGAATAGCTATATATGTAAAATGATTTTTATTGTTTCGTAATATTGTATCTCCTAATCTTAAAGGAGGAGTTTCACCAATAATTTCTCTTTCCAAGGAAGTAAAGCGAGCCCCCCGTTGTTCAATTGAAATTCCAGAACTAAGGGAAAAATTGTTGGAAAATCCAAATTCATATTTGATACTAAAAGAGTTCGCCTTTAATGGTTCGTATCTTTTCTCTAATATTGTATGTTTTACAATGTTAGATCTCCCATATAATGAATTTGATATAATAATTTGATGGCTACTAGCTTGACCAGATAAATATGAGCAGAAAAATATCATTATTATGATTAAAAATGAACGTATCATATATTATTAAATATATACCATAGTGTTAGTGAGGAGATAATAATAAGAATTGTCGATATTTAAAACTTATTACAAATTATAGTATACCAATAATACAATAGCATGACGTCTCGCCTTCAATGGTGGTGTATCTATTCCATTATAGTCTGCTGTTGACGCTAAATATGTATCTTTCAAACCATACATTCCCGACACTTTAATTCCGAACATACTATTAATTTTGTAAGTTATATCTAGGTAGGGATTGAAAAAATTTCTATTTGTCGATAAAGAAGTTAAATCCCATTTATCTACAGAATTACCAATAAAAAATTTCATCAATCTTTGGTATATTAGTCCACCACTGACACCAATATTGTTTCGAATTAAGTATGTTGCATATACAGGTACATCAAAACAATAACTTATACGATTATTTATTTTTTTTGCTTTAGAGTCCATATAGGAGAAGCCAAACTCAGCTCCAAGTTCAATTCTTTCATTAATTTCATAGCCAATCATAGCTCTGATATTAACCCCTAAAATAAATGACATAGGGTCAGGGTATGGAATATCTATCTTTTCTAAATAAAATTTGGAATAATTTAAGCCAAATCCAAGTCCACTTTGGAATCTCGATTGTCCATTTACAGATTGACCGGATATTATAAATCCTAGGATTAAAATTAACTTTAAAATTGATAAATGAATAAAATATCCTGTGTAATTTTTAAATCTAATTTCACTCATAATTTACATAATTTTGTTTTTAGAATTTATCGAATTTGTTTGCTTAAATCTCTAAAAAATCAATGTACATACCCTATAAAATAAATGCTTTCTCCTTGAAATCTCTCTATGTATTTATGAACATAAAACATATAACATTACATATACATAAAATGATAATTTCTATGAAATACCAAATATTTACTAACTCAAAAGTAGATATGTAAACAAATAATACCCATTTTATATTGTATTCATATTAAAATTTTTCCTTTTGACTTGCAAACATTTTTGCAATTTCATCTAAATTAGGTAACTTTTGAGAACCCCATTATAATCTGCGCACCTAAAATCAAAAAAAGGCCGCTCTCTTACGAGAACAGCCTTTTCTAAATATATTCTGATACTTATTAATGCATCACT
Organism: uncultured Saprospiraceae bacterium; assembly: GCA_937894165.1. Classification (GTDB taxonomy): domain Bacteria; phylum Bacteroidota; class Bacteroidia; order Chitinophagales; family Saprospiraceae; genus CALCSX01. The sequence goes on from CALCSX010000230.1 coordinate 7,621, forward strand.
ACTATCTTCTTAACAATAATTTGCGAACCATTTACAATTCTGCATAGATACACCGCTTCTTCAAGCTCAAATGCATCAATTGCAACCTTATAAACTTCGTCTTTAATCACTTTATCCTCGAAAATTCTCTTGACCAAAGCTCCATTCACATTGTAAATATCAATTACTACCTGTGAGGCTGTCTCTTTGTTCACAAATTCAAGAGTTGCCGTATGCGAGAATGGATTAGGGTAAAAATCAGCCGTAATCATCCCATCGCTATCATTACCGGAATTTGTATAAATAAGGGAGGTAGAAATATCATTTACCTGAATACTACATGATGTCGAGCAACCGGAATCTGTTGTAGCGACTAAGTTATATTCCATAGCCAATGTCGCTATAATGCAACTCGTAGTTTCCCCCGTGCTCCACAAATAGTAGGCAAATCCCGAAGGAGCGCACAATAATGAAACTCCATTTTGCAAAATAGTATCCCCTGCGATTTCACAGAAAGGAACTTCCTCCTGAATTACATCTACACAAACAGTTTTTTGGCAACCGCTGTGGCTGGATATAGTCAGACAATATTCCCCCGGAGTCGTTGCAATCATACAGCTTGTCGTATCACCGTTACTCCACAAATAATCATATTGGCCTGAAGGCCCACATAGTAAAGTCGGATCTCCATCACAAGAAATTTCCGGACTCCCCACTATTTTAACATCAGGGATGCCATCCAAAGTCACTAACCTGTAACATGTTTCTATACAGCCAATAGCGTAAATTATTTCGACACTATAAATACCCGGCGTACTTACACTGATACATCTTGTAATTTCTCCCGTACTCCATAAATATCCCACGCAATTGACCGGCGCACATAATACTGTTGCTTCACCATTGCATGGCAATACACAGTCCCCGGTAATCACACATGTTCCCGTATTTTCTAAAGTCACATATCTGCTACAAACACTCTCGCAACCATTTGCATAAGTTACTGTCACACTATAAAACCCGGGTTCTGTGATGTCAATACATCTTGTCATTTCCCCTGTACTCCACCAGTAGCTTGCACAATTGGCGGGAGCACATAATGTTGTTACCGGGTTACTACAAGATAGTACACAGTTTCCTGTAATATTACAATAACCTTCAGTTTCCAAAGTTACTGTTCTACTGCACACACTCGTGCAGCCATTGTCGTAAGTTACTGTAACACTATAAATCCCGGGAGTGCTTATTATCACACATTGCGTTGTCTCCCCTGTACTCCAAAGATAACTAAGACAGTTTACCGGTGCACAAAGAATAACAGGCTGACCTGAACATGGTAAAATACATTCTCCTGTAATAATACAATCATTAGATTCTCCTTCTATTACTGTAACAGAACAAAAACTAGTACAACCACTGCCAAAATTGACAAATGCACTATAATCTCCTGCTGTATTTACTAAAATACATCTGCTTGTGTCACCTGTACTCCATAAATAAGTCTCCGCTCCAATCGGTAAGCAAAGTTCAGTGAATCCTTCAGGGCATAGCTCCAAGCTTCCCGTTATAATACAAGTCATTTCATGACTTATTACTACAGTTGCAGAACACACGCTCGTACAGCCGCCCGCATAAGAAATTGTCACAGAATAAGATCCCGCTTCGTTTACTGATATACAATTTGTAGTCGCTCCTGTACTCCACAAATAAGCCTCCGCACCTGCGGGAACACACAATTCAGTACTTTGCCCCTCACAAATCTCCAAAATTCCCGTAATACTGCAAGCGACTTCATCATCTTGAATTACTGTCGCTGAA
>CALCSX010000231.1 GCA_937894165.1 uncultured Saprospiraceae bacterium
GCAGAGCTCTACTTGTACTATAAATTACTTTGCAAAACAATATTATATTCACAGTCCCATGAAGCCTTATCATTCTTTCAATATCCTCTAACCGCGGCTCCGATAACCAAATTAAGGTGTAAATTTTCCCCATCACATTGAGAAAACCAACATTTTTAGTTTCCATAACGAAAGTGGAATTCATGTTATAGTCGGATTTAAAATCCTGCAATATCTGTTCAATTACCTTTACCATTGTATAAAAATTTAATACTAAAATAAAATTTCAAATCCCATCAGAACTTCACAAGCAGTGACGTTTGCATCCAATGGGGGATACAAAAAGATCGTTTACAAGATCTCTTTATACTAAGACGCAAAAAATTAAAAATTCCATAAAAATTGTCCGACTTTTTTTCAAAAAAGACTAAAAAAGTGCTGATTTAGAAGATTCAAGGGCTTTTAGACAGGAGTTTGGCTAAATTCTCGTGGTTCGAGAAGACTACAAAAGAAAGGGTCACAATTCAAATTGAATTGTTTTTCTCGAACCACGAGAAAATTAGAATTATTTCTGAAAAACACCAAAATTAATATAATACCAACCGCCACCAAAAAACACTTTAATATTCTCACCAATTGTTTACTTAATTGCGGGGGCTATTGAGTCGATCATATTTGTTTCTCGAACCACGAGAATTTCTAAAAAGCTAAATACCTCACCCACCATCAATATTTTTTCTCGAACCACGAGAATTTTCCAAATAAATAGTAGTATTGCAATTAATTATGAGAAATTTAACTGCAAAACACAAAACTATTAATCACCTGACTACTTTTACAAATGGAAGGGTAAAGTTTAATGAAGCAGATCCTTTAGGTGTTGTGTGGCATGGAAATTATATAGAATATTTCGAGGAAGGAAGAGAGGATTTCGGCCGAAAGCATGGGATTTCATATTTGGATATTCACAAACATGAGTTCGCTACTCCGATTATAGAATTTCATTGCTATAATAAATTTCCTTTGCGATATGGTGATACTTTCACTACCAAAACTATGATAGTCAGTACTTCTGCTGCAAAAATGATTTTTCTATACCAAATTTTTAATCAGGATAATGTCTTGGTGTGTGAAGGAGAAACCGTTCAAGTATTTGTACATAATATTAATGGACTTTCTCTGTATATTCCCGATTTCTATCGAAATTGGAAAGAGAAAGTAAAATTTGATGAATGAAAGAAGGGAAGAAGGTATATATTTCAGAAACCAATTGTATTAGTCCTTTAGGTTTTACCTTAAAGGAACATGAATTAGGCATTTTAAGTGGAAAAAGTGCCATCTCTCGAATTTCTGAATCAGAATTTTCAACTAAAGCTTTTTATGCTGCTATTTTGAACACTGATCGACTGGAAAAAGCTTTTAATTACCTTTCTTATCGGGGCAAGTATAGTAAGTTGGAAATGACGATTTTGCTGGCGGTTCATCCTATTTTAAGTAAATTTTCATCTCTCAATTTAGATAGAATCGGCATAATTCTTTCCACGACTAAAGGAAATATTGAGACATTAAATAATAATGAGGAGGAATATTATTTGCATTCTTTAGCAAAAAAAATAGCTACTTCTATCGGTATTTATAATGAACCAATAGTTATTTCCAACGCTTGTGTTTCAGGTATTATGGCTGTGTCAGTGGCTCGTCGCTTGATTATTTCAAATGAATATGATCATGTTTTAATTGTCGCCGGTGATGTTTTTTCAAAATTTGTATTCTCCGGCTTCCAATCCTTCCAAGCTATAAGTCCATTACCATGTCGTCCGTATTCAAAAAATAGAGATGGTATTACGCTGGGAGAAGCCGCTGCAGCAATGCTTCTGACAAATGATAAAAAAGTTTGTGATGAAAATAATTTTTATATTCTTGCTGACAGTTCTATTAATGATGCCAATCATATTTCAGGTCCATCTAGGACCGGCGAAGGTTTGTATCGAAGCATTCATAATGCTCTGGTTGAAGGAAAATTGAATCCCAATAATATCGATTATATTTCAGCCCATGGGACGGCTACAGAATTCAACGATGAAATGGAAGCACAAGCATTTACGAGGGCAGGTCTTGAAAAAACTCCTTTGGCGAGTTTGAAAGGTTGCTTTGGTCATACTTTAGGTGCTGCGGGCTTGCTGGAGACTGTCTTAAGTTTGAGATTTGTCAGCAAAGGACTTATGCTGCCCTCCTTCGGATTTGACACTTTTGGCTTAAGCACGCCATTGAATATCGTCAAAAAGTTAAAAGAAACAGAGATTAAAACATTTTTAAAGACTGCTTCAGGCTTTGGTGGCAGCAATACTGCAGTGATTTTTAAAAAGAGGGTGGAAATATGAGAGTGGGAATAAATCATTATTGTGTGATAAAAAATGGTAGGGTAATAGTCGATGGGAATGAAATACATTCCGATCAGAAAAGTGACAATTTTTTAGATTTTATCAAAGGAGTGTACAAACAATTCGACCTTGACTATCCTAAATTCTACAAAATGGATCCTCTCTGCAAACTAGCAATAGTGGCGGCGAGCATTTTGACAGAAAAGTCGGGTATGGTATTGAATGAAAATACCGCATTGGTTTTATCGAATAAATCTTCGTGCATTGATGCTGACAGGAAGCATTTGGCATCAATTGCAGAAGAGGAAAATTACTACCCGAGTCCCGGAAATTTTGTCTACACATTACCCAATATTGCACTAGGAGAGATCAGTATTAAGTATAATCTTAGAAGTGAAAATACTTTTTTTATTTTTGAGGATTTTAATCCTACCTTTGTGGTAAATTATACAAGAAGTTTATTTGAACTTAACAAAGCTTCAGAAGTTTTATGTGGATGGATAGAAGTAAATCACAACGATTATAAAGCTATCTTGTATAAAGTAGAAGGTGCCGGAAAAATTAAGCATCTGGCGGAGGAGGTTTTAAAATTTGACAGTATATAATTATGGAAGCATTAAAGACAGAGCTGAAAAAAAAGATCATTGCTGCGTTGAATCTAGAGGATATTTCAGTTGCTGATATCGATGACAATGATAGATTGTTTGGTGAGGGTCTAGGTTTAGATTCCATTGATGCTCTTGAATTAATTGTGGTAATGGATAAAGATTATGGAATAAAATTGGCTGACCCTTCAATAGGCAAGCAGATTTTCGAGTCTATCCAAACCATGGCGGAATTTATAGGAAAGAACCGATCAAAGTAATATAGATGGGGAATAAGGTCGCCATAACAGGATTCGGCATTATTTCTGCCATCGGTAATGGAATTGACGAAAATCTCCAATCTTTAAAAAGCAATAAACACGGTATTAGCAGATCTGATAATATCGAAACAACTCTCAAGGACAAAATTCTGGTTGGGGAAGTGAAGCTTAGTAATGAGGAGCTGGCTGACAAATTACATTTAAATTTTCGGAATTCTTTTTCACGCAGCTCTCTACTTGGAGCTATTGCGATCAAAGAATCTTTAAAGAACGCCGGCCTTAACTCCCACGAAATTTCAGATACAGGCTTTATCAATTCTACCACAGTAGGCGGCATGGATATGACAGAGCGGTATTTTTATCATTTCCAAGATGAACCTGAGATACGGAGATATATCGAAACGCATGATACCGGTAGTAATACGCACAACATTACTGATTTGATAGGATTCAAAGGCCTCGTTACCACGATAAGCACTGCATGTTCCTCTGCGGCAAATGCAATTATGTTAGGTGCAAGATTAATTAAAACAGGACGCGTTGAAAGAGTGGTAGTTGGAGGTATGGACGCACTTTCCCGATTCACTATGAACGGGTTTAATACTTTAATGATTTTATCGGATGACTACAATAGTCCATTTGATGAAAACCGAAAAGGTTTAAATTTAGGAGAAGGAGCAGCATATCTGGTTTTGGAATCTGAAAAATCACTTCTAAATAGAGGAGTACAACCCATTGCTTTTCTTAGTGGCTATTCCAATGCCAATGATGCATTTCATCAGACCGCGTCATCAGAGGAGGGGATAGGAGCTTATTTAGCTATGGAAAAAGCTGTGGAAATTTCAGGATTAAAATTGGAAGAAATAGATTACGTTAATGCACACGGAACCGCCACGGGAAATAATGATTTATCTGAAGGAATGGCTTTGCAGCGGTTTTTCGGGGGGAAAATGCCTGATTTTAGTTCTACAAAGCCTTTTACAGGTCATACCTTGGCAGCGGCGGCAGCTGTAGAGGCAGTTTTTAGTATATTTTGCCTTCAAGAACAAATTATTTTCCCAAATCTGAATTTTAAGACCGGGATGAAAGAGTTGAAGATTAGACCTGTCACAGAACAAAAACTCAAGAAAGTGGATCATGTTTTATCTAATTCTTTCGGCTTTGGGGGTAATTGTTCTACCTTGATATTCTCAAAAGTGTAGAAGATGAATAGATGTTTTATTACCGGAATTGGATGTATTTCGCCTCAAAACACTGCTGAGAATGGTTTTTTGGAAGAGCCAGAATTTTATGCAACTGAAAACATCTTATATGTTCAAAAGCCGGATTACAAAAACTATATTCCTATTGCCTTATTAAGAAGAATGGGTGCCGGGGTAAAAAATGGACTCGTAGCTGCCTGCTTGGCAATGGATGTAGCCGGTGCTGCAATGCCGGATGCCATAATCACTGGAACAGGATTGGGTTGTATGCGTGATTCCGAAAAGTTTTTGAGGAGTATGCTGGATGAAGGGGAGGAATTTTTGACGCCAACATCATTTATTCAATCCACTCATAATACGGTAGCAGGACAAATAGCCTTATCGCTGGATTGCAAAGCTTACAACATGAATTATGTCAATGCCGCGGCATCTTTTCCTTCAGCTTTACTGGATAGTCTAATGTTGATTCAAGATGGCGAAGCAAAAGGGGTGCTGACGGGAGGAGTGGATGAATTGGCCGATTTTACCACGAAATTGTATGAATTGGTGGATCATATTGGACAAACGGATTCTGTATATAATAAAAGTAAGGCTGGTGAAGGAGCTGCTTTTTTCTATCTGGAGGCGAATCTAAGGGATCAAGCATACTGTGAGGTAATGGATGTAGCTATGCAGAATTCTCTTGAGGTGAATGAGGTGGGTGATTTTATATGCAATTTTTTAGAGAAAAATGATTTGATGCGAGAGGAAATTGATGTAATTATTTCGGGAGAGAATGGTGACATCAAATTTGATAATTATTATAGCCCTTTAGAGAATGAATTTGGAGATAGTTCTATTTTAATTTTTAAACAAATTTTTGGAGAATTTTTAACATCCCCCGCCATAGCAATGTGGCTGGCTTGTAAAATCTTTAAAGATCATAAAATACCTGAGGTTTTAATGAAATACGGGATTTCAAATCCGGGAAAAATTCGAAATATTTTAATCTACAATCAGTATCGGGCTAAGGATCATTGTTTAATTTTATTGAGAAATGTCGATCTTTAAAATTACACGTATAATTTTTATATTATTGGGATTGGCAACAATCGCAGGGGTATTTTTTTTTAAACTTCCTATTTTAATACTTATATCAATAACCTTTCTTGGGTTGGTAATAGTTATTTATGGCTCCTTCAACTTGAGTGCCAATTTTTTTATTAAAACAACGACCTCATTTGAGACGAACGAAAAACTAATCGCTATAACTTTCGATGATGGACCTACAAAATTTACTCCAGAAGTGTTGCAATTATTGGACGAATATGGCGCTAAAGCAGGCTTTTTCTGCATTGGAAGGCAGATAGAAAAGTTTCCTGAAATTTTCAAAGTGATTGTTGAAAATGGGCATGCCGTTGGAAATCATACCTTTAAGCATTCTACAAAAATGGGTTTTTATTCACAAGCTCAGGTCTTAGAAGAAATAATTTCTACAGATGAAATAATTTTTTCCAAAATGGGTAGAAAACCCCCTTACTTCCGCCCACCTTTCGGAGTTACTAATCCTAACATTGCGAAAGCATTGAAAGCAAGCGGACATAAGGTTATAGGTTGGAATATTCGGTCTTTTGACACATTTTTTAAAGATGAAAATGTCATATTTAATCGCATTGTCAAACAAATTAAGCCGGGAAGCATCATTTTATTGCACGATACGTCGGGAAAAACTGTTATAGTCTTGGATCGTTTGTTAAAATATTTGAATGATCACAAATATCAATGTGTAAGATTCGATAAAATGTTAAATAAGGAAGAATGAAATTGTATTTCGGAATAGTGTTTATGTTGTTTTACGTACTCGCTCCAGCCCAGCAAAAAATGAACAGCAAGGAAGTAGCTGATTTTAAAAGGAAAGTTGAGGGAGCTGCTCGGGAAATTAGAAGTATGCAGACTGATTTTGTTCAGCAAAAACATATGTCTTTTCTTTCAAAAGATATTCAATCAACAGGGAAAATGTACCTCGTCGCTGATGGTCGTCTGAAGTGGCAATACATAGAACCGAATCGATATTCCATCATTTTTAGTGGTGGGAAAGTGCACATCAATGACGATGGTAAGAAAAGTACAATTGATGGCAACCAGAAATTGTTTGAACAGATAAGTAAATTGATTTCCGGAAGTGTAAAAGGTGATGTTTTTAATGAAGAAGAGTTTAATATAGACTTTTTTCGAGATAAAGCGGGTGTACTAGTCAAATTATTGCCCAAAAGCAAGACGATGTTAAAGTACATTAAGGAAGTGAATTTAACTTTTCCAGATAATGAAAAAACAGTTTCTGAGGTTAAATTAATTGAACCTTCTGACAATTACACTTTATTAAAATTCAGAAAAAAGTTAATCAATGAGAAGATTGATGAATCCATATTTACTCATTAGTTTTCTATGGATATCACTTTTATTCTCTTGCAAAACTTATGAAGCGGAAGGCAAATTTCTGCGAAAAGTGGATATGCAAGAGATAATTATACCATATTTTGATTCAACAGGAATTGATTATTTATATAGAGCCGATATTTCAGCCATGGGAAATGACCTGAAAGGTATTCTAATCGTCAAAAAAATCAATGAAGATGAAAAGCGCGTTGCATTAATTTCTGATTTTGGGAATACTCTCCTGGATTTTAGTGTAAAGGGTGATGAGATCGAAAAGGAATATGTGATAGATGATTTAGACAAATTTTATATTGTCAACAAATTAAAGAAGTACTTCCATTTTTTAGTTCAATCTGAATATTCTATCATCCAGGAAAATATCTTGGGAGATACCCACATCTTAATTGCTCCATTTCAATCGGGCAGTGTATATATTTATGAGACTGATGAGATGAAATTTGATAAGATAAGGAAATTTGGACGACGAAAAATGCAAGCAGAAGTGATTTTCTCGGGACACGAGAATGGAATAGCGGATTCAATAAATTTCATATCTCATGAATTCTCTTTTAACATGAGCTTGACGCGTCAGAAGAATTAAAAAAGATTTCCAAATCTCATTGATTCAGAAATTTCAATACTTCAAGAAAATTTTTAGAAAAATAATTAAATTATGGATTCATTTGAATTAGAGGTGGATTACAATGCTCCGATTAACAAGGTTTGGAGAGCTTTATCCGAAAAAGATTTATTAAAAAAATGGTATTTTGATATTCCTGATTTTAAGGCTGAAATAGGAGCCAAATTTTTCTTCAGTGGATGGTCCGAGGGCAAAGAGTATATTCATAATTGCCAAATTTTGGTTGTAAAACCGGAAAATTTGCTAGTCTATAGTTGGACTTATGAAGGCTATAAAGGTATTTCTGAAGTTCGCTTTGTGTTGATTAAACGCGATGAAGGTAGGACGAAATTACTTTTTAAACATAGTGGTATAGATTCATTTCCTAAGGATGTGGAGGCTTTGTCTTACAATCGATTTGAAGAGGGCTGGAATGTGATTTTGCAAGAATTATTATTGGAATTTGTCGAAAAGGGAAATGTGAATTAACTAGTGAATGTGATTTTTTAATAAAGCCATTCAAGATTAAATCATTGGAATTCTGTTTTAATAATTGTCTCAATAATTTCTTTCAATTCGGCTAAATCTTTTTGTGTCACCTCCCAAACTGCACTCAATTTAATATTAAAGTATTCATGAGCTATTAAATTTCTAAATGCGCGAATTTTGTACCAAGCGTATTTATGCCGATTTAGAATTTCATTGTCTACATGAATTATAGCTTCACCTATAATTATGAATTGCATTAATACTGCATTATGTAGCAAGCTATTTTGTATGAATTCATCTTCATCTTTACCTTCAATAAAAGTTTCAATCTCTAAAATTGACTTTTTGATATGAAATATTCTATTTGCACTATCCATCCGTCTATCTCTCATAAATTAGTTTTAAGGTTGGACGAATATTATCTAAAACATATGGTCTAAATGAATCAATAAATCCAACATCGAATTTCTTATTTATTGATTGTTCTAAAGTATGTTGAACCTCTATCAAATCAAAATATGAAAAGCTCGGATCTGCATCAATAGCAATATCAATATCACTTTTATGATCATCATCTTCTCTAACAAATGAGCCAAATAACCACGCTTTTTTAATTTTATCAAAGGTCTTTATAATTGAAAGTATCCTCTGCAAAATCTCTTTTCTATCAATTTTTTGAAAAGTTAAATATTCCATTTTTTCTTCTGCGACCTGCAATGCTTGGAGAGCCATAGATTCTTCTTCGACTTGGGCAACCAATTTTTCGGAAAGCCATAAAATCATTAAGTCTTTTTCCTCAACCTCAAAAAAATTAGCAAGTTTTACTACTTGCAAACGACTTGCTGTACGTAGACCTGTTTCGATCTTACTTAATATCGCTTGATCTATGTCCAGATATGCAGCAACCTTTCGAAGTGGCAAGTTCTTTTTTTGTCTTAAGCTTCTCAGGGTTTGACCGAATGTTTCCATTTTGAATTAAAATATTTTGTACTTATTTGTCAAAATTAATCCTTTTCTGATGTTCTATTAAATTTATGTGACATTTTCGCATAATTTGATGTAATTCCCTCGAAGTCTTTTTATAAGCAGGCTATAATACCCAAAATCTTTTGTATTTTTAAGAAAAATCCTTTATTCTTTAGCATGATTTGCAATTTTGTATTTTTTGGAATGATTTATAGCATAATATTGATTCTATTCAAAAATCTCTCTTAGATTATTTTTCATATGAAGTAAAATCTCGAATTACCTTTTTATTATTATCGCTCTGCGAAAGCGCTCTATTATTTATTTATACCATTTCTGGCTATTATTTTCTTACCGATCTTTGTAATGATGATAAAGCCTTCGCTTTTTCAATCGATTGAATCTTACTTCATTTTAATTATTGGCGTAGCTATTTTGCTTTCTTTGTTGGGAATGATTGCGATTTTCGTGCGAAAGCTGAAACCTCTAGATGGAATATTTCATT
>CALCSX010000232.1 GCA_937894165.1 uncultured Saprospiraceae bacterium
CTATTTCCCGGGGTTTTACCCCGGGTTATTGACATTAAACCCCATACGGGGTTTTTCTTGAACAAACTTTTAAGGGTTACAAGAATAGAAATTATAAAAGTAGCAAAATAGGAAGTGGATTAATTCGGTTATGAAAATCCTCAACTTATGTCAGCGTGTTGAATGAGGTTTGTCATGATTTTTGCTTCCTTCAGGCAAAAAAACGCTAAAACGTAGATTTTTGTGTTTTTCCCTGGGTTTCGCCACGTATAGATATTAAACCCAATCCGGGGTTGGGATCTCCATTCTATTACAAATTTGTCGATCTACAACAAATGAATTCCAACAGCCAGGTTTGGTAAGATGAAAAGGCAAGAAGAGAATGTTTTTAAAATATTTCTGAATGGAAGTATAATCCGAGTTAACACTCTGCCGGCAATTACCGGCTTTGAATCTGTGTAGAAGATTCTGATTAACACTATAGTCACTCAGGGGAGTGGAATACGGCGAAGCCAGATATGTCCCGGATAAATTGGAGGACTTGTTGAGAGTATGTTTTGATCGTGCGAGGAGAGAAGTTTTTCAGGATCATGAAATCTGTGAATTCATCGATATGATAGCGGGAAATTAATGGGTCTTGATATTTTATAGATCTTTTTTATAGTAAATTAATACTACAAAAATAAGCTAAAAAGGGGTATGAAAATAGATTATATAACTGAATATCAAAGACTAATATATAATGGTTTGTTCAACGGTCATGATAAGTCGCCGTCTCAACGAGGTACGAGTAGATATGCGATCTTATCTTTTGTTACCATTTCTATTCAAATGGTAAACTTCCAATATTTATACATTATTCATTTTTTATAAGGAATATTTCTCCATTAAAATATTGTGTAAAATCACCTGTTCTTTCGTAAGTAATAAATAGTTTAATAGAATCATTTTCTTCATAGTATTCTCCATAACCAGACATGCTTTCATAATAATATCTCTCTCCTCCGCCTGGGCTTGATAAGCCTTTTCTCTCAACATTTTCATATGAGTCTATAGTAATATTACAGTCTTCGAATACACCGGAGAGCGGGGCTGCAGGAAACCAAAAACCAGATCCGATTATTCCTCCGGTATAAAACCTATTACTGTCGACAGAATATATATGAATTTTGTGATTTGAGGTATCCGTTGCTGAGTAAAACAAATAATTTCCTACTAAATTAGTATAATCACAACTTTCGAGGGATAGTTCTTCCTTATTATCACATGAAAATATTGATAGAATAATTAAAGCTTGGCAAAGAAACTTCGTTAAGGTTAATCCACTTGACTTATGAATTTTTGTTGCGTTTTTCATATTATTTCATTTTTATTGATGCTAACTCTAAGGAAAGTTGATCTCCAGATCAAATTTCATATGGACGAAGCCGAAGCCGGGCTACTAGGGGAAAGTCGTCCCGAAGTCCGACCCAATTATCATCACCTTCGAACTAAATCCGGGTTCAAGTTAGGCAAAATATTTAAATGTGATGACGAATTGGAGCGATAAAGTCATAGAATGAGGTTGTAAATGTAGGATGTGGCTCATTTTTAAGCTAAATTGAATTAGAGGATCTCAAATTGTAATATTACCGAAATAATTATGGACTTGCTGAAAGTAGGTTTTGATCTTGCGAGGAGAGAAGTTTTTGGCTCATGAAAGTACCTCATAATATAAAAAGTTCTTCGATAATATTATCGACAGAATTAAATTTATTGACTTCCTGGTTTTTGACTATCAGTTTCCCAATTTCAAAATTTAACCCAATATGATGCTTGTTCAGTGATTTATATGCTTCATATCTCGCTGAATTTATGGTTTGGATTATTTCGTTGAAGAAACTATTGTATTGTTTTAACTCACTCATCTATTACTTTTTAATTCTTGCACACTTGTGAGAGAAATCAAAATTATTAAATCTCGCACAGCTGTGCGAGATTTTGGCTCGTTTAGTTTCCATTTGAAGCAACCGCGAGCACCATTTGCTCTGTTTGTTTATAATCTTCCTTTTTTAAAAAAATGTTAACTAGTTTATTTACGCATTTTCCTCCACCTAAGTGCGCATATTTCTTCCTTATCCGATCCCAAAATATGGAATTTATTTATTTTTTTATACAAAACCTAAAGGCTTGATGGATTGGTATGTAGGTGGGGAGCTTTCCTTGGTTGTTTTGTGATGATTTTTGCTATTGCATAAGTTTCATCAATTTTTTGTGATTTGACAATGTTGCAATAAGATATTTTCAAATTTTGCATGTTTTGATTTAGGACTTTGCATTTTTATTTGTTTGGAATTTTTGAGCAGTACTGGATAATCTATCTTGTCATTGAAAGTATCTCCGAATTCTCCTATTAAATCTGTGCGCTTAAACTTGTGTTCTCCGGAATTACCTGTATTTCCACACCACCAACAGTTATATTTTTTGTTAGCATTTCGTTATTTCTTCAATTTAAAATCTATTCCAAACATTAAATATCCTAACATAAATCCTTTATTTCCAAAATGGATATTTACAGGTCTAATTTCATAAGCAAGTCTATTTTTTTTAGAGTCAATTCGTATTCCAATTGAAGCATTCCCTCCAAAATATAGAGAATGGAAATATTCGGATCTATTATTGTTTGCCTCTGGCCAACCTCCCGTCCCTAATAAACCTCTTGAATAATTAATAAATCCTCCACCAGTTGTCACTATTGATACTGCTTTATATTTAATTAAGTCATAATGAATATTTATACCTAATGAAGTTAATTTGTATAACTGGTCTCTTGTGTCAGTAGGAATTGCATATGTTCTGAAACTTCCAAACATTATATTTGGATTTAGTCTTATTCGACTTTTTTTTCCATAATTTTTCTGCCATCCAACTGAATAAACCATTCCTATTCCAGTTTCTCTATGTCCTTCATTAATGCCAATTCCAATGCCTGTTCTAATTGAACTTTTTTTAAATTCAATTTCTTGTGAATAAATCCTGTTTCCCGTAAAAAGTAGGAAAATAAGATTAAACAGGAATAATGTAATAGGATTATCAAATTTCATTAATTTTATAAATGTTACACTTTTCATAATTATCCTATATTTTTTGTTTCATTTAATGAATGCTAACTAGTTTATTTGCGCAAGTTCGTCCGGGCACTTACGCATATTTCTTCCTTATACGAAACCAAAATAAGGAATATACTTTTAAATTTCACAAAAACTTAAAGGGCTTGGTGTATTAGTAAGCATGTGTGGTGATTTTCAAAGTCGGTTTTCTCATGATTTTTGCTTCATTCGGGCAAAAATCCGACAAAAAACAAAGATTTTTATTCTATTTCCCGGGGTTTTAACCCGGGTTATGGATTTGATAGGGAGGGGAGGTGGGCATGGCATGATGCCAGCGTATAAATTAAGGACTTGTTGATAGTAAGTTTTGATCGTTCGAGGAGAGAAGTTTTTCAGGATCATGAAGTCTGTGAATTCATCGATCTGATAGCAGGAAATTAGTGGATCTTGATATTCCATAGCAGCTATTTTTATAGTAAAGTATTACTACAAAAATAAGCTAAAAAGGGATAAAAACAGTTTATATAATTGAATATCAAGGACTAATATATAAAGGTTTGTTCAACTGTTTGGCTATGGTGCGTATCCCGAAGGGTATGCACTATAGGCTTTGTTGGGCTTTCGTGCTTTTTTTGTTTTCTTTTTCTAGTTGCTTTATTTGTTCGTTTGTCATGCCTTTGCTTATGTTAATAGTTGTACCGTCTGGTACCAATAATAGAATGCTGATTTATCTGGTTGTTTTTTCAGTCGCATTAAGAAGTTCCAATCTTGGTGCTCTATGATTAAGTCTTTAATGTCCTGGCCTTCATAATAGTTGATTGGTGACAGATCATTAACCATGATTTTTGCCGCCAGGTAAGCAATTCGGGCAGATGCTGGTACCGCATCGTCTATCCTGAAATTTCCGGCCATTAAAAACCCGGTACCGAAAGCGATGATCCCTCTTTGTAATTCTTTGAATTTTGCTTTTTCATCATCAGTACCTCGATCTCGCTTGGCTAGGATGATGCAAGTAGCAATCATGTCTTGTAAAACTTTTTTCGGGGTAAGTTCATCCTCCGGTTTTCCATTTTTCCGGTAGGCAATTTCATGCTCGGCAAATACCTGAAAACTAGTCGCTACCACTTCCATGTTTTGAATGTGCTCGAAGAGTTTGCTTAGATCGAAAAGTTGCTTGCATATCTCCATGGAGAAGGGTTGTTGGTCTTTACCCTTGAAATAGGGTATTCCGATGATGTTTGGGGCAAATGCAGTGAGTTTATCTCCCGTGATTGAATCAATAGTTGGCATAGAGACCATGGTCTCTTTTTCGGTTTCAATCCATTTGGTAATAATAGGCTTTTCAATCACTTCCGGATAGATTGAATCTTCGATGAGAACGTCTAATAGAATGGTACCAGAACCTTGTCTGCCTGAATCAAACTTGAACTTGTAGTGTGCCTTAGGTACTCCGGGTTTGTAACTACGATGTTCGTCCAGATCGACACCTATAAAATTTGAAGAATCAACAACCTTTTGCAGTATGTCTTCCAGTTCTTTTCGGTCAGTTTTGCTGATAATGTCGATGTCAATGGAGAATCGATTTCCTGTTTCCAATAAGAGAACCAAACTGGTGCCACCTTTAAATACGAAATCAAGTCCGTTGCTTTTCAACCGCTCTAGTAAATGCAAGGCATAAATCATTTTTTCCAAAATGATTTTATCAATTCGTTTGTGGTCTTTTTGTTTCTTAAACCCCTCTAACCACTCATCTGTAAAACAATGTTTCTTGATCATTCAATAATGTCTTTTACGAGGTGGTACATATGGTTCCTCATAAACTGCTTTATTTCTTGTTCTCTTTCCCTTCGTTTTGCGTAGCTAAAGAGTTTGGTAAAATTGATGGCATAGTTGCTAATGGCATTTTCATAGATGTGCATCAATTCAGAGCCTTGTAGGTAATAGAAAAGTCTTTCTTCAGCAAAGAGGTCCACTAGGATCTTCTCAAGTAACGGGGTATAAAACTTTGCTCTTTTCTCTGTTCTTCTAGCGATAGGTGAGCGTGTTATCAATTTTTTAATAATCACTGGGTAATCACTTTCAGCGATATAAAAATCGATGGCTTTATCATCAGGATTGAGATATAGCTCATTTCTTGACGAGTCCTTTAATTCGTAATACAAAGACTCAATGAAGTCCTTTTCTATTTCAATCAGGATAATTCTTCTGCTGGCTTGGTGTTGTGAAAACTCATTTAGCCATTCAGTTTCCCAAATGCAGTGTTTGGCATCCTCAAATTTGTCTGTGATTCGCTTTGCGAGCTTAATAAGCTCCGGTGATATTTCCGGTTTGTATTTGGGTTTGTATGAAATAACATAGAGACCTCTCTTGATCGGTCTAATGATGTTTTTGTCTTTGAGGTCATAGATTCTCCACCCAAAGGTTCCCTCTTTTAGATCAGGTTCAAAATAGCGGTAGAATTCAAACAGGTCTTCTCGAGTAAAATACTCCCTTTCCTTAAATTCTTCAATCAACCTGTTCTCTATAATCTTTGGCATTTTAATTCTAATTTTTACCAAAACTACGAAATTTTGGCGAATATTGGAAATCAAAAAAACGCCAGTAAATCAGAATACTGGCAAATATTGGAATTCTCGTAGGGTTGGATATTTGGCTCTTTTGCATGAAGCCCAACTAATTTATTTGCGCAACTCCTCCACCAACTTGCGCATATTTCTTCCTTATCAGATCCCAAATTAAGGAAATAATATTTTAAATTACACAAAAACTTAATGGACTTGATGGATTGTTAAGCAGGTGGAGAGATTTTTCGGGTTGTTTGTCATGATTTTTGCTACTTTCGGACTAAAATCCCATTAAAACGTAAGTTTTTTCCGATGTTTCGCTACGGTTTATTGACCTGAGCGGTGGAAAAGTGTACACGGCATGATGCCAGCAGATAATATTAAGCACTTGTTGAGGGTAAGTTTTGATGGTGCGAGGAGAGAGGTTTTTCAGGATCATGAATTCAGTGAATTCATCGATCTGATAGCGGGAAATTAGTGGATCTTGGTATTCCATAGCAGTTATTGTTATAGTAAATCATTACTACAAAAATAAGCGAAAAAGGAAAAAACAGTTTATATAATTGAATATCAGGGACTAATATATAATGGTTTGTTCAACGGTGAGTATATACGTAGGAGGGGCGATTAGCCCCTCTTACGTTATCATGCATTGTTATCATCGCTTAATGCCTTCTTTGGATAAATAAATATCCAACAAAAAGAAATGAAAAGTGCAATAAACAGATTTTCAAAAACTTGAATATTACAAGAACCGTTTCTTAAGATACAAAAAATATACTTAAACAAAGAAAGCCCACCAAAAAAATATAATGTTAAAACAAAAACAGATTTTACTCTTTTCATTACTTATTGATTTAACAACCATCAAATAAGTGAGCTATGCCGCTCGCAGCTGATCCATAACATGCACCAGCAACGGCACCACCACCGTCACCAATAACGGCACCTAATGCACCGCTCCAGAAATCGTCTTCGGCCATATCATAAACAGTATCCGAGAACCAACCCCAATCATGACCGCACCATCTTAACTCTATTGAAGAAGTAGATATATTATCCCACTCTTCATATGAATTACCCCAATAACAAATTGAAGCTTTTAATATATTTAAAGGTTCTTCAATATAATAAGACATTTTACCAGTATTCATCAATTCGGTTTCCTTCAGTTCTATTGCTGCTAAAAGTTCATTGAAATCATTATAATCTTGGTAAAGCAAATTTCTAATTTCTAATAAAATATTAAAATTATCAGTTGACAGGCCTTCATTTATTAATATCGGCTGTACTCGTGTTGGGTCGTTAGACAAAAATGTTGCAAGATTACCTTTAATGATAGAAATAATTTTTACTGCATTTTTATTACTTAGAGGCCAATGTGGGTTAGATAATTTAGAATTATTTGCTTCTCTTTGAAGTAAAACCAATGAATCTAATGAATGAATCATGGAAGATTCAGACCAACTAGAGCCTGTAATAAAATAAGAGTAAATAGTTTCTAATCCATCATTATGAAGCTGACCTACAATTGTATAATTGCAATTAGTTGGTCTTTTGCCATCAATTTCACTTAATAGCCCGCTTTCTTGCTGATTACATGAAATTGTCAATAATAGTACAGTAAAAACAGTTGCTACTTTAAAAATCAAATTTTTCAAATTTTAAAATTTTTTATAATTATGTTCTACTTTGTTTTTAGGAGTGTTCGAACAATAATTTCTCCCGTTATCACCTCTCATTTCTAAGCTACTCCAATCCATTTACTTTTCATTCATATTTCCCTAAAAGTGTATCAAAGTGCCTTTTGAAGATTTGTCCGATTGAGGTAATGTAGTGTCGTTTCTTATTCATAATCGATGCTAACGGTCAAGTATAAGAGCAGTAGCGGATTTCAAGGCGATTACCTCACCGCCACCACCAAAGTTTATTAAATGCACAGAGCTTGATTTTACCACTTCACCCGCTATTGCTCTTATACAATGTTGTGCGTTCGTAC
>CALCSX010000233.1 GCA_937894165.1 uncultured Saprospiraceae bacterium
TTAGGGTATTAAGTGATTTATTTTGCGATATTTCACGTAGAATTACAAAAATATTATCAAATAATAGCTTATTTGATTACTCGAATTTTGAAGAAATAGATCTGCAGTGTTCAAATTCTGATCATGATATTCCTTCCCCTTTCAATAAACCTATAGATTCTGATACCAATGAATCAGAATCCTCTGACGAAAAAGAGCCTAACGAAACCTCGGATTCCGATAATCTCGATCAAAGTCCAAATAAAATAATTCCTAATTACAATGTTCTGTATGGCACTTCCTGTCAGATTAAGGATTATAATTTAATTCTCCAACATCGGAAAATAATTCCATTATTTGTACTTCAGCATTCCTGGAGAAGCTACCACGTTTAATTTACTAAAAATAAATTATCCGGATTTCCATCTAGGATAAAATTCTTTTAGCATTTTTTGTCTGATTTTCAGATGAAAAGACCTAATGCTAAGCCATATTTTAGTTTATTAAATCAACCATAATGAAATATATAATTATTTTCTATATATGCAGCTTGATGATTTCAAGTTGCCACCACGACGAACACCATAAACATGTGGAGTCTATATTTTTAGTAACTAGTCCAATTGTCAAAGATACCACCATTTTTAAGGAATATGTTGGTCAAATTCACTCTATTCAACATATTGAACTGAGGACTTTGGAGAGGGGGTATTTACAAACTATTTTTGTAGATGAGGGACAATTTGTTCAGAAAGGTCAACTGCTATTCCAATTAAAGCCTATAATTTTCCAAGCCGAACTGAATAAAGCCCAAGCCGAAGTTGAGTTTGCCGAAATTGAATTTAGAAACACCAAATCCCTTGCCGATAGCAATATAGTATCTAAAAACGAATTGGCTTTAGCTAAATCAATTGTTGATAAGACAAAAGCGGAGTTAGCATTGGCGCATGCTCATATGAGTTTTACCGAAATTCGAGCACCTTTTGATGGAATCGTTGGTCGCTTCAATGATGTTAGGTTGGGAAGTCTCGTCGAAGAGGGTGAAATCCTCACTACACTATCAGACAACAGTACGATCTGGGTCTACTTCAATGTTCCGGAAACAGAATATTTAGATTATGCAATCAGAAAAGATAAGAAAAACAAACCTCAAGTCCAGCTCCAACTTGCCAACAATAAAATATATGATCAGATAGGCATTGTAGAAACTATCGAAGCGGATTTTAATAACGAAACAGGAAATATCGCATTCAGAGCAACCTTTAAAAACCCTGACAAACTATTGCGAAATGGCGCTACGGGAAATATTCTTATGCCTGTAACCATAACCGGCAAGCTTCTCATCCCTCAAAAAGCTACCTATGAAATTATGGATAGGAAATACATTTATGTGGTGGAAGACAGCATTATTAAATCCAAAGAGATTCATGTTGAATCGGAAATGCCTCATCTATATGCAGGTATTAAGGGACTTAGTGAAAATGATAAAATATTGGTAGAAGGCCTTCGAAAGGTAAAAAATGGACAAAAGATTAACTACAGAGTTGTAGAGATGAAAAAAATATTGTCTGAATTAAATCAGCTCCACGCTGAATAGCAGTTACCAAAATTAAAATTAAATCAAATGTTTAATAAATTTATTCAAAGGCCGGTATTGGCTATTTCGATATCTATAGCTATTGTGTTTTTAGGTATTCTCGCAATAAATACCCGACCCATTTCTCAATTTCCTGAAATTGCTCCCCCTCGTGTCAATATATTCATTGCCTACCCGGGAGCGAGTGCTCAAGTTCTTGTAGAATCCACTTTGATACCTTTGGAAAGAGCTATCAATGGCGTTCAGGGAATGCAATATATTACCTCCGACGCAACGAGTGCCGGGGAAGCTACAGTTCAGATAATTTTCGAGCCTGGAACCGATCCCAATGCAGCGGTGGTCAATGTCAAAACTCGCGTTGATGCTATTCTGAATAATTTGCCACTTTTAGTTCAGAGAGAGGGTATTATTATCACACCGATTCAGCCTAGTATGCTCATGTATGTGAATGTATTTAGCAAAGATAAAAATGCTGATGAGAAATTTCTTTACAACTATGCCAATAGCAATATTATTCCTGAACTTCAAAGAATAAGCGGCATGGGTCGAGCACAAATATTGGGTAGCCGTACCTATGTTATGCGTATTTGGCTGAAACCTGATAGAATGCGTGCTTACAATGTCTCGACAGAGGAAGTGATGCAGGCCATGGAGGAACAAAGTTTGATAGGTCGTCCGGGAAGATTGGGCCAGGCTTCGGGTAAAGCAGCACAATCATTAGAATTTACTATCACTTATAAAGGTAGATTTAATAAACCCGAGGAATACGAAGAAATAATTATTAAAGCTAATCCTGAAGGTGAATTCCTCAAATTAAAAGACATCGCTGAAGTTGAATTAGGAAGTGAGTTCTTTGACATCTATTCTAATAAAGATGGCTTTCCTTCCGCTTCCATAGTCCTTAAACAAAATTACGGAACTAATGCAAGCAAAGTTATTGAAAACACTAAAGCAAAACTGGAAGAACTAAAGCAAAATTTCCCCCCGAAAATGGATTATGAGATTAATTATGACGTTTCAAAATTTGTTGACGCCTCTATAGATAAGGTGATCCATACCTTGCTTGAAGCCTTTTTACTTGTAGCATTAGTGGTATTTGTATTCCTTGGTGATTTGAGATCCACATTAATACCCTTAATTGCAGTTCCTGTTTCGTTGATAGGGGCCTTTATGTTTATGCAATTATTCGGGTTAAGTATCAATTTGATTACTTTGTTCGCTTTGGTCTTAGCTATTGGAATTGTAGTGGACGATGCTATTGTTGTGGTAGAGGCAGTTCACGCAAAAATGGAGGAAGAGAATCTCCCTCCTATAAAAGCCGTAAAGAAGGTTATGGGAGAAATTAGTGGTGCCATTCTCGCAATTACTTTCATCATGACAGCTGTTTTTGTCCCGATTGCTTTTATGACCGGACCGGTGGGGGTGTTTTATAGACAATTCTCCATTACAATGGCCAGTGCAATTGTTTTATCAGGAATAGTAGCGCTCACCTTAACACCTGTCTTATGTGCAATTTTACTAAAAAATAATCATGGCAAACCCAAAAAGAAAACACCTATTTCAATGTTTCTGGCTTGGTTTAATAAAAATTTTGATAAACTCACCGGAAAATACACCCGTCTGCTCGAAATAATAGTGGATAGGAAACTAATTACTATGGGCATTTTGATGCTATTTGGGTTTGGAATTTTCAGCATAAATCAGACACTCCCCTCGGGCTTTATTCCCAACGAAGACCAAGGTCAAATTTATGCCATCATTCAAACACCCCCAGGAAGTACACTCGAAAGAACCAACGATATTTCCAGACAATTACAAGAAATAGCTGAAGAAATTGATGGAATACAATCGGTCACTTCCTTGGCCGGATATGAAATTCTTACCGAGGGCAGAGGGTCGAATGCCGGTACATGCTTGATCAATTTAAAAGATTGGGAGCACCGAAAACTTTCTGTAAAAGAAATTATAGAGAAACTTGAAGAAGAAACCAAAGATTTGGGAGCCATCTTGGAGTTTTTCGAACCCCCTGCTGTACCGGGATATGGCTCTTCCGATGGTTTCTCCCTGCGACTTCTCGATAAAAACAATACTGTCGATTATCAAGAGTTGGATGAAGTTAATAAATCATTTATGGAAGCCCTTCATAATCGCAAGGAACTATCGAGTCTCTTTACTTTCTATGCTGCCAATTATCCCCATTACGAATTGCTCATTGATAATCAAAAAGCTATGCAAAAAGGGGTTTCTATTGGAAAGGCTATGGAGAATTTGAATGTATTACTTGGTAGCTCCTATGAACAGGGCTTTACGAGATTTAATACTTTCTTTAAAGTTTACACCCAAGCTGCCCCTGAATATAGAAAACAACCCTCTGATGTTTTGGATCTTTTTATAAAAAATGATCGTGATGAGATGGTTCCTTATTCTTCATTTATTACCTTAAGAAAGACACAAGGCCCAAATGAAATAACGCGTTTCAATCTCTATACCTCTTCAACCATTCGGGGTATTCCTGCTAAAGGATATTCAACCGGGGAAGCTATAAAAACCATCACTGAAGTTGCCGCTGAGAACTTGCCCAATGGATACGATATCGCCTGGGAAGGACTCTCCTACGATGAAGCAAAAAAAGGGAATGATGCATTGTACGTTTTTATTGTGGTTATCATCTTTGTTTATCTTGTACTAGCGTCGCAATATGAAAGTTTTATTATTCCTCTAGCGGTAATATTATCGCTTCCGGCAGGTATTTTTGGATCCTTTATTTTGCTGAAATTTATGGGTCTTGCCAATGATATTTATGCTCAAATTGGCTTAATAATGCTTGTGGGCTTATTGGGCAAGAATGCAGTTTTAATAATTGAATTCGCAGTTCAAAAACATCAACAAGGTGCGACAGTATTAGCAGCTGCAATCGAAGGGGCGAAAGTTCGCTTTCGACCTATCTTAATGACTTCATTCGCGTTTATTGCCGGATTGATTCCACTAGTAAGTGCTACCGGGGCAGGAGCAATCGGAAATAGAACAATTGGTTCAGCAGCCCTCGGTGGAATGTTATTAGGGACAATTTTTGGAGTAATAATAGTTCCGGGACTCTACTACATTTTCGGGAAATTAGCTGAAGGTAGAAAACTTATTCAAGATGAAAATGAAAATCCATTGACAGAAGAATTAATGGAAAATAAATTTGATGAAAATCTTTAAAAAAACAATAATGAAATCGTATATAAAAATAAAATTAATAGTTATTCTTTCTTCGTTTTTAATCATTACGTCCTGCAAAATACCGGATATTGGATTAAAAACCGACAACATTACTACTCCTAAATATTTTAAAAACTCAAGTGATTCGATTAATATAGCTTCTATTAATTGGAAAGTGTTTTTTGATGATGACAATCTTACTGCACTTATTGATACTGCCTTAAAAAATTATCAGGAAACAAACATTCTACTTTTAGAAACCCAAATTTTACAAAATGAAGTTTATGCCAAAAAAGGTGAGTATCTCCCTACAGTAAATATCGGGGTAGGCGCAGGATTTGAAAAAGAGGGAAAATATAGTCGACATGGCGCCGTAGACGAACAACTTGAAATCGAGCCCGGAAAATCCTTTCCCGAACCACTCCCTGACTTCAGTTATGGGGTGTTTTCCACGTGGGAAATTGACATCTGGCGAAAACTGCGGAATTCAAAAGATGCGGCGGTTGCAAGATATTTGGGAAGTATTGAAGGGAGAAATTTTGTTATAACCAACTTGGTTGCCGAAATTTCCGAATCGTATTATGAATTAATGGCTTTGGATAATATGTTAGATTTCATAGATAACAATATTGAGATTCAAACAAACGCACTTAAAAATATTAAACTTCAAAAAGAATCAGCTAAAGTCACTCAATTGGCTGTAAACAGATTTGAAGCTCAATTGCTAAATACTACGAATTTAAAATATGCTATTCAACAAAAGCAGGTAGAAACGGAGAATCGTTTGAATGTACTAACGGGTCGATTTCCGATTCCTATCTCTAGAAATTCAAATGATTTTATGAACATCAGCATGGATAGCATTAGCGCAGGTTTGCCTTCGCAACTACTTAGCAATCGCCCCGATATCAAACAGGCTGAATTGGAACTTGCAGCTAACAAATTGGAGGTGAAAGTTGCTCGCGCTAACTTTTATCCATCAGTTGAGTTGAAAGCAGGTATCGGTTATCAAGCTTTTAACCCAAAATTTCTTATTAATCCGTATTCATTGTTATTTAATCTAGCCGGTGATTTGGTGGCTCCCATACTAAACCGAAACGCTATTGAAGCAAATTATTTAAACTCTAATGCAAAACAAATTCAAGCTGTCTACAATTACGACAGGGCCATTTTGAATGCATATGTTGACGTTCTCAATCAATTGTCAAACATTGATAATCTTTCCCAAAGTTTTGCTACTAAACAAGATGAAGTTAAGATATTAATCAACTCAATTTCGATAGCCAACAGTTTATTCAATTCTGCACTAGCAGATTATAATGAGGTCTTGTTGACTCAGCGAGAGGCACTGGAAGCCAAGATGGAACTAATTGAAATCCAATTAGAGCAACTGCAAGCGAGAGTGAACGTTTACAGGGCTTTAGGGGGAGGTTGGAATTAACAAAAATTGAATTGACTAAATATAATAAGATGTAAAATCGTAAAGAGGTAGAATTCATTACGCTTAAAACCAATTTCATATTTAATTAGTATTATTTGCAGCACCCTTTGATACAAAAAGAGATAAAGAATATCGGAAAATAAGTAATTAGGCATAGGAATTGATCAGTGGAAAAATAATTTCATAGAAAAAGCCCCATGGATTGATCCATGAGGCAAATATTAATAAAATTCTTCTGTTCTTTATTTAATATTTCTGATCTTTATTTAATATAATAAGAATTATCTTGTTTACCGCGATGAAAAATTTTAGGGATGCTATAACTTTCATCTTTTTCACCAGTCAAATCAAATATAAAATTACTTAATTTTACCTTTTCTTGACCTCCATAAACATGATTATCCAAAATATAAATTGTATCATATGTATTTGGAAAATACTTCTCAAAAGAACTTATATTATAATTTAAAGAGACAAGCATAATTTCAGAAAATTTTTCTTTATTAGATTTCAATTCGAGTAAACACGGTGCACACCAAGTAGCAAAAAGATAAATCTCCTTTGGATTTAACAACTTAATATCCTTCGCAGATATCTCAATATACTTAGTATTTGTCCTCACATCTTTTCGAATTAAATAATTCTTATCTGAATCATACAAATCATGTTCAGTTCTTTCTGGGGTCTTAATAATACAAGAACAGAAAAATAGTAATGTAAATAGAAAATATTTAAAATGAAAGATCATTGAATATCTACAATTATATTTCCTAATGAATTCGATGTATAATCTATTGGATAATCACCTTCCAAAATAGTTACTGGAAAATTGAATACTGAATGTAATAACAAATCATCACTAACTTTAAATGTAGATTGAGACGCACTAACTAAAGAGTTATCTACTTGCATTTCGATTAACATTTCGGATGAATTCAAAATTGACAAAGTAGCTGCACCCTCATTAACCTCGAATACATGATTTGCAACTTGCGTTGGACTTGCAACCCTAGGTTCAATAATTAAACAAATTCCTCTATCACCTTCACAATAACATTCACTTGAAGAACCGCAAGGCTTACTTCTTGTGCCAAATATTATTGTAGGCCAACCAGCGGCAAAAGACAATTCAGTCTGACTATCATTTTTTTGATCTTCATTGATAACGCTGTCTTTTTCACAAGCAAACAATCCAAAAGTTAACAGTACTAAAAATAATAAATTTTTCATAGTATTAAAATTTTAAAAGTTATTTAATACTGTAAATTAAAGAAAGAAAGAAAGAAAGAAAAATGTTAGTCACTTTAACAAATATTTAACATATATTACTTTACATTAATATTTTATTAGTTACATAAAAAAAAGCCCCATGGACTGATCCACGAGGCTTTTAATTTAAAATGGCGACGACTTA
>CALCSX010000234.1 GCA_937894165.1 uncultured Saprospiraceae bacterium
ATTAATCTTTAGTGACACCCCAAAACTTAATTGAAATCGGAATCTAAGGAGTTTATAGTAAATAAATGACTGATTCAAATACGAACCTGAGATCGGAGTAAAATTCTAAACCAGACTTGGCTAAAATTTGGTTAGACGAGGCGTTTTTATGAAGCTTTAGCGAGCTAAATCAAATGAAAAAACAAAGTATAACCAAATTTTAGACAAAGCCAAGAAACCTTCATTTGAATTTATTAGGATAATTTAACCTGATTCAGGTTAAAATACCTATTAAAAACATAAACTCAAATATTGCGGTCTGGATACAATTTTAGGATCGAAATTAAGTTCAAGTATCGCCGTAATTGGACTTTTCTTTCAGAGACTAATCAATGCACGTGGAATATCTCAAGCAAATAAGCCAATATAATCCCTAAAACAATGACCGTAATCTTAGAATTATTAAACTTGTGGTTCTCATTGCTTTCAAAAATGATAGTCGAGGAGATGTGAAATAATATCCCGATTACAACAGCAGTAATCTCCTTGGCGTAAGCCCTGGCAAATTCCAGTTCCGATGACAATAAAGTACCCAAGGGAGTCATTAAAGCAAAAATAAACATAAATGAAAATACCCCGCGCTTCTTCATCCCTGAGTTGGCAAAGAAAGTAGTCAGTATGATAGCAATAGGAAAATGATGAATTCCAATCCCATATGCCAAATGCACATTTTCATTGATAGGAAATCCCTCCAATAAGGCATGCAGACATAAACTTATAAATAAAGGCCACGGTGTTCGATTACTTAAATCCCCTTCGCTTCTGTGAACATGCCCGTGCTCGGCTCCCTTCGAAAAGAATTCCAAAATTATCTGAAACAATATGCCCAGCATTATAAAGATGCCAATCGATGCTGTCTCCGGCCCATGATGATGCTCCTCGCTGTGATGATGGTGATGATGTCCCTGCCCGAAAACCTCCGGCAATAAGTGCATTACCGTCAAAGACAATAAAAATGACCCGCTGAAAGCCATTATCAACTTTAAAGTACTCTTTTTCTCCGGCTTGAAGTAAAATGCTATTCCATAACCGAATATCACCGATATAAAAGGGATAAAATAACTCATTTGCTACCTAATTACTTGATTTGAACCCCTTGCATATTTAAAATTCATTTCCATTTATGCAACAGGGTTGCAAAAGTAAGTATTATTTTCCTTCTTTTATATCTTTAACATAAATTTTAAACTCTTCCAGTCGATTGAAAATGATAGATGATGGAATCTGCCAGTTGCATTCCTACCTTCATTAAAGCTTGTTGAGTAGATCCGCCAATATGTGGACTAATGGATACATTTGGGTGATTTAAAATTTCCTTGCTCGGCTTAGGCTCATTCTCAAAAACATCCAAACCCGCCGCTTTAACCTTGCCCGAATTCAAGCCCCGAAGCAACTCCTGCTCATCAATTATTTCCCCTCTTGAAGCATTGATTATCACCACGCCATCCTTCATCGCTGCTATTTCCTCCTTGCCGATCACATATTTGCCCTTCGCCGCCGGAATATGAAAGGTAATGATATCAGCTTCCCTCAACATATCCTCCATCTTAATGGTATGCAACTTGATCTCCAAGCCAATGTTTTCATTATTAAATACATAAAACTTCACCTTCACCTCGTCGATGTTCATATCAACCGGTAAAATCCGCATCCCCATGGCCATCGCTATTTTCGCCACCTCCTGACCTATATTTCCAAACCCTACTATCCCCAATTTCTTGCCCTCTAACTCAAAACCATCCGATGTTAACTTCTTCAAAGCTCCGAATTTTTCATTCCCCTCAGCCGGCATCCTCCTATTCGAAATGTGCAGATTTCGGGCAACCGTCAAAATATGCGCCATTGTCAATTCAGCAACCGATCGTGATGATGCGTAAGGTGTATTTATGACTTTGATCCCCTTGCTTTTAGCATATTCTACATCAATATTGTCCATACCTACACCCGCCCGCGCAATAACAGAAAGATTCGGACATGCATCTATTAAATCCTTTCTCACAGTTGTCGCACTGCGCACTATTATTACTTCATAATTCTGAAGTTGAGTTGGAAGATCCTCCTGTGCTATTTTAGTAGTATCCACCTGAAATCCGGCTTCCTCTAATAAAAACAATCCATCCGTATCTATACCATCATTTGCTAAAACCTTAATCATAAGTTGAATTTATTTTTCTTAAATATTAATTATTGCGCTTCCTCAAGCCACCCCTTCAAAAACTTTTTAGAAAGAAAATGTTTATTACTCCTCGCTGAATTTTCAATATTTACAGCGTGAGGAATTAGATTCAAATTCCTTAAACAACAAACCTAGGAAATTCTAAAAATTATAGTTTACTGCCCTGCCCCCTCCCGGCAAACCCTCAATTCCTCCTTCAGTCTTTCCACTTCCTCCTCCAAAGCTTTTTGCTTATCCACCGCCACCTCGTTTTCCTTAACATCCCCGACGATAGGTTCCGTCTCTGATTTTTCCATCTCAGCACCTTGCTCTACCTTGTCTTTTTGAAAAATAGGGTAAACAGAAGACAATGGATCATCCCCGGTAATAATTCTTGCGCCAAAGTAGGAGAGTGGTAGTAGGATTAATAATACCAGCAAAAATTTAGTGCATCCTGTTGCTTTGTATTTTGTAGCCATTTTTTGTTTCCAATTTATGGATTATTAAACCAATTTACAGTATATTTTCTACCAAAATTACTTTATTCTCTGCGAATCTAACTTATTTTGGACCAAACTTTTCCTTTCCCGAATTTTCTTATCAGAACTTTTTTCAAATCCATATTCTCCTCATCCTCAAAATTGGGATCATTTTCCACAATCTCACGCGCATCTCCCCGCGCCGCCTGAAGTATATTTCCATCCAAAGCAATATTCGCCAATTTCAACTCCAAGACCCCACTCTGCTGCGTCCCATCGATATTCCCGGGTCCGCGCAATTGCAAATCCACCTCAGCAATCCTAAAGCCATCATTTGTCTCCACCATGGTATCCAATTTCACAGACGCCTCCCTGCTCACCTTGAATCCCGTCATCAAAATACAATAAGATTGCTCCGCTCCTCTGCCCACTCTGCCCCGCAGCTGGTGTAACTGACTTAATCCAAAACGCTCACTGTTTTCAATAATCATTACAGAAGCATTCGGCACATTCACCCCAACTTCTATAACCGTCGTGGCGACCAAAATATCTGTAATCCCTTGCGCAAAACGTTGCATCTCAAAATCCTTTTGATCCTGCGGCATTTTGCCATGGACAATACTCAACTTATATTGTGGCGGCGGGAAATCCTTTATCATCAGATCATAGCCCTCCATCAAGCTCGCTAAGTCCAGCTTTTCCGATTCTTCGATAAGGGGATAAACAACATAAATCTGCCTGCCCAGCGCTATCTCATCCTTGATAAATTGATTCAATTTCGGTCGAGAATAGGCCGTCATCCGCTTGGTAAGGATAGGTTTCCTTCCCGGCGGCAACTCATCAATGATCGATACATCTAAATCGCCGTAAAGTGTCATGTGCAATGTTCGTGGAATAGGTGTGGCTGTCATAACCAATATATGTGGAGGATGCAATCTGCTCTTTTTCCATAATTTCGCCCGCTGAGCCACCCCAAACCTATGCTGTTCATCAATTATTACCAAACCCAAATCACTGAAAATCACCGGATCTTCTATCAAAGCATGCGTTCCGATAATGATATTCAGACTGCCCTCCGCCAGCTTCCTTAAAATTTCCTTACGCTGCTTACCCTTTACATTGCCGGTAAGCAATCCCACTTCAATTCCCAATCCCGCAGAAAACTCCGACATCGATTCCAAATGTTGCTTGGCCAATATTTCCGTTGGAGCCATGATACAGGCCTGGTAGCCATTGTCAATCGCCAGAAGCATCGACATAAAACCAATAACCGTCTTGCCACTACCCACATCCCCCTGTAACAATCTATTCATCTGCCTTCCGGTGCCGGTATCAGCTCGAATCTCTTTCAAAACCTTCTTTTGCGCCCCCGTCAACTCAAATTTCAAGTTTTTTGTATAGAAATTATTGAAAAAATCACCCACTTTATCAAAAATCAAACCTCGCGAACTGTATTTTCGAGCGCTCATCTGTCGTATCATATCGAGTTGGAGATAGAAAAACTCCTCGTACTTGATCCTGCGCTCGGCTTGAAGCTGAGCTCTTGCATCCCTTGGAAAATGTATGTTTATAGTCGTCGCCAGTAGGTCGGGCAACTTGTATTTCTCCTTCAGACTCCCGGGCAAAGGGTCTGTCATACCGGCATTTTTCACCATTTTAAGGGCTTCGTATATGATTGGCCGTCGCCCCTTGGAGTCCAGATATTTCTTATCCAACTTTGAAGTGCTTCTGTATACCGGAACTAATCCTTTGCTTAATACCTGAGGCTCTGAACTCACCAATTCTAGCTCCGGATGGACAAGATTTATCGAATTTCGAAACACATTCACCTTCCCGAACACCAGATAATTAGCTCCTATCTCCAGAATAGACTCGATCGTTCTTATCGCCTGAAACCACACCAACTCTATCTCCCCACTCTTATCCTGTATCGTTGCGATCAGTCTTTTCGTATATTTTTCGCCCACAGTGTGGAAAGAAATCAGCTTCCCTGTCACCTGAACATAGCTGCTTTGACTATTGATATGGGCGATTTCATCCACCTTTGACCTATCCACATACCTCGTCGGGTAATCCTGCAACAAATCACCGATCGTAAATATGGATAATTCCTTCCTAAGCAATTCCGCTTTAGCCGGACCTACCCCTTTCACAAATTCAACCGGTGTATCCCAAATAGAAGTCTGCAATTATTTGCTTTTTATAGGTAAAATTACAACCTTTGCCCATCAATGGCAAGTTTTTGCTATTTCAGCAGCTAAATTTTAAGATATGCAGACGAAAAGACAGTTACAGGTAGGTGAAGTCATCAAAAGAAATTTCAGCGAAGTCCTCATGCACAATGGATTTTTTATATACGGAGACGCCATGGTGTCAGTCACTAATGTAGTGATGTCCAGCGATTTAGGAATCGCAAAGATATATTTAAGCGTATTCAATACGGTAGACAAAATGGGAGTAATGTCAGTACTGAAAGATCATATACCTAAGCTCCGCACTGAACTTAATCAGAAGATTCGGAAGCAACTAAGAAAAATGCCCCATCTCCAGCTTTACATCGACGATACTATCGATCAGATGTATAAAGTCGACGAACTTTTCGATAGATTAAAGTCTTCGAACGAGGAGGAGTAAAATATAGGAATATTTTCGACAATTGAACCTGCGGGCGGGAGTGCCCCTCTGCAGGGGGTTAGAGGGCGTGTAGAGCATTTTTTATAACTCTTTCTGTCTTCATAGTTTACAACACCAATGCTGGCGCAAGTTTGTAACTTGTGCCTCCACTGTAAATGTGCCTCATAATATCTCCACTGCCGGCGCAAGTTTGTAAATGTGCCTTGATCTTTCACTGCTGGCGCAAGTTTGTAACTTGTGCCTACCAAGTAAATGTACCTCCTCAGAAATTAATTATCCGGGTGTGCCCCCGCCTGAACCTGATGATATTTTTATAATGAATTCATTCTCACACGGGTTCAGCCGGCGTCGGAGTATTGCGGGGTTCCGTGCTATCGCACCGCCCTTCGGGACGCCCTCCATATTCCTCACACGAGGTACTGATTCCGAAAATATTATTCTGTTCGAAGACAGTATAAGCTGTTGACATAATAGAGGAGGAAGCTCTGAAGAGGCGTAAAACGCACTGCCGGCGCAAGTTTGTAAATGTGCCTTCTCAGGATTTACTGCTGGCGCAAGTTTGTAACTTGTGCCTCTCAAGTTTGGACATTAACTAGTTGCACAAGTTTGTAAATGTGCCTTCTCAGGGATTGGTGTGCCCCCTTCAGAAGCACATGTCCCTTTAGGGACAAAATGTGGGTAAAAAAATAATAGGTCTTAATCCCGTCCCGTAGCGGACGAAATAGATCATCTTCGCAATAAATAATCCAAAATATAATTTTTACTGTTGAGGTTTCGCCGACTTGGCAGACTCCAAAACCTTCGTAAAATACTGCACCCCTTGCGCATTCAACTGATTTTCGTAGGCGTATCCCTTACCATCCGCATTATGAAAGGCAAAGTAGGCACATTTGTCATCAAAAAACAAATCTGCCTTCGCCAATTCATCCATCCCGGAGGTAAATATTCCCACCGCAATCGGTTGGCATTGACCTTTATTTACAGGAGCTTGGTTGGATAGAAAATTGCACATCTGAACTATCGAATTTCTTTCATTAAAATTAACGCTCACAGGTAGATCGTAAAAAATAAAATCTATCAACGTCGCCTCATTGGCCAACTTTGCTATCTCCTCGCCCGGAAGCACCGGAAGCGCAACAGGAATAGTTGTCTGCATTTCCTTTTTTTCATCTGTCCCCTTCTTTGTCTCTCCACATGATTGAAATGCGAGGGCCGCAGTTATTATTGCCATGCCCAATGTTATTCTATAATTCATATATTGCTTGTATAGTTAAATGATAAGAATTAAATCGTCTTGAAAAACCAAAGCCCGCCGCTTCATTTCTGTCCATCAATTGAAAGAAAGATCGGTTAGCTAATATCTGAACACCAAATCTGGGTGTAAATTTATAATGCAATCCTAATTTACCACACAAATCATTTCTTCTCATGACTTCCTCCATTGTCTCCCACTCTGATAAATTGGACGAGAAGCCTATCAACCTGCCATAGCTGAGTCCAAAACTAAGGCCTACCCGATAATAGTCCTCCACAAACCACTCATTAATAGTGAACATCACCGGAATTTCTGCAAAGGAGGTATTTATTTTCCTCACCTCTGAGTTGAATCCTTGACCTATTCTAATTAAACTTCCCCGCTGACTATATAATAACTCTACATAGAAATGATTTTTCTTATAAGGTAATATTGTCCCGCGCAATCCTGCGTTGATACCTACCTTATTATAGCCTGATGCATCGTCTCCGTCTATTTGAGACATATTCAAGCCTCCCACAAGTGCTCCCCCGAAAGTCTGCGCTTTTCCACCTATTGAAAGAAACAAAATGAAAACTATTAAAGAGGCTATTTTATTCACTATTTTCATATATCAACCACTTTTCTCTTGCTGCTACCCTCAAACGGGTATTAGATTAATATTTCAAAGATAGAAATTTACAATTTATAAAAGGAATATCCACACATTTCTTATTCGGCATTATTTTTTCTCAAAATTCAAATAGAGGAAAGCATGATTTTGTAGATATCTTCACCGATACGGGTACAAGATTCGTAAATGTGCCACCGCAATATCTTTTGATCCTTAACTTTATAAGGTATAAAAAAGACCCAAAGCCCATTCATGTTCATCTAATTCATTTCAATTATTATATTGCCGTCAGGTACCAAATATGGGTAGAACAATATCATCGATCCTTTCCTATTCCGTAGATATCGAATTCTCTAAATTTTAAAAGAGAATTTTAATCGTTAAAGGAATTTTTGATGATTGATAAGAAGAATCTCCGGAGGATTACAGTCTGTACACCTTATGTAAAACCCCGGGTAAAAAAATAAAAAGAACGAGGTTTTGGCGAGATTTTTGCCTGAAAGAGCAAAACCATGACAAAACAGGTTTCGTTGGTCATTATATTTTTTACAGTCACCTTCTCAAATTTTTCTATTGGAAAATGAAATTTTATCTAAATTAATGAATTTTTGATGTTTAAATAGAAAAACCCCGGAAGGGGTTTAATGTCATTAACCCGGGATGCAACCCCGGGTATAGAATAAAAGGAACGAGGTTTTGGCGAGATTTTTGCCTGAAAGATGCAAAAATCATGACAAAATCGGTTTTGTTTTCACATAAATTTTCAATCTTTACCAAGTATAAAACCGGACTTATTTATTTGCAGTCTTCGATCATTTCAATTATGAAGCCAAATCCCTACAATCTTAAAAAATTGGAATCACTTTTCGAAGCTTTTGAATATTCTGTTCGCTATGCGCAGGGAAATTTCCAATCCGGCTATTGCCTGGTGAAAGATCAAAAAGTAGTCGTCATCAACAAATTTTTTGATCTCCATGGTCGGTTGAATACCCTAATAGAAATATTATTTAAAGAAATTCTACCTAATCACAATATTGATTCCATCGAACAACAGAAATATATAAAAGAATTGAAATCCTGGTACGATTCTAATAGTGTGATAGGTAAATAATTATTGTAACTGTATATTATATGTCTCAAGATAAGGGCACATTTCAGAAAAAACTGACCATTTTAGGTACGGGCACCTCACAAGGGATTCCTGTAATAGGATGTGACTGCAAAGTGTGTACTTCAAATTCCGTCTACGACAAGCGATTGCGCTGCTCGGTAAAGATAGAAACAAATAAGGCATGTATAGTTATTGACGTGGGACCTGACTTCAGAGCGCAAATGTTGAATTCTCATACCGAAAAAATCGACGCCATATTTTTAACGCATGAACACAATGATCACGTAATAGGACTGGATGATGTCCGACCATTTAATTTCAAGCAAGGCAAAATGATCGATGTCTTTGCCCTCGAAAGAGTAATCACGGAAGTGAATGATAGGTTCAAATACATTTTTTCAGATAAACCGTATCCGGGCTCACCTAAGATTCTGACACATATTATTAAGGAAGGTGAAACAATTAATATAGAAGATCTCAGTTTAGAAGCACTGAGTGTTTACCACGGAACCTTGCCGATTTTAGGATTTAAAATCGACAAATTAGCTTACCTGACGGATGTCAAGATTTTGCCGGAAGCCACTTTGTCGAAATTAAAAAATTTAGATGTGCTAATTATTAGTGCACTCCACCATTATCCTCATCACAGTCATCTGACCTTGGCAGAGGCAATCGAACTAGCTCAGAACATTGGCGCCAAGCAAACCTACTTTATACATATGAGTCATTATATGGGTCTTCACAGTGAGGTATCGGAAACCTTACCTGATGGGTTTCATCTGGCCTTTGATTTTCAGGAAATTTATTTTTAAATTTAGCTTGAAACATTAAATCCTCACAATCTGTTAATTACGATATGACTATGGAGTTATTTATTTAGTGATTAATGTGAATTTATTATAAAATTATTTTTTTAAATTTAATTTGTCTCTCGATATAGCGACAATAAGTCTTTCTTTAAAATCGTTTGATTTACTATTGTTTTAGAAAAATTTTCTAAATTTCACTTGTCAAGAAAAAGGAGTTGAATTATTATTTTAAATTTAGCTCATGAAAACTCGAAAAGCATAAAATTGGGTTTTATTGATTTAGCCAAAATATTTATATGGGAAAGTATTTTACGATTATTATATGTATTTTCTTTGGATTTGGTGTAAAAGTCAATGCCCAATATTATCCCAATCAGAGTTTGTACATGTTTGATAAATACAGGCACAATTTAGCCTATGCGGGCTTTGATGGGACCTTGAGAATGACCGGAACATTGAGAAGGCAATGGGATGGGATTTCCGGATTTCCTCAGGAAGAGCATGTTAATTTTCATTTACCGATTTTTCAAATTCAAGGTGCTGCCGGTCTTCGAGTTTCAAGTGATAGGGTAGGAGCACATCAGGACATCAAAGTTTTAGGAACATTCAACTACGTTTATGACAAGCTGCCTATTGGATTAGTTTCAATTGGAGGGGGCATCGGCCTTCAAAATCGACGGATCGATGGCTCCAAAATTACCACTCCCGACGGGGAATATGGGGGAGGAGGAAATAGTCACAACGATCCATTGTTAGGAGAAAGAATGGAATCTTTTAACAGACCAATTTTTTCGGTGGCAGGATATTTTGCAAATGATTATTTTGATGCCGGAATCCAAGTGGAGCAATTATACACCGGTAATTATAGTGTTAAAGAATCAGGTGAATTGTTTTTTGATTATAAACCTACATTTTCAGCGTTTGGACAATACAATCTTGGTTTAACAAATGAGTTAAGCCTTCTTCCGTCAGCTTTTATAAAAACAGATCTCATTGATTATCAACTGGATCTGACAATTTTAGCCGAATTAAACGAGAAGTTTTATTTAGGTGGTGGCTTTCGTGGCTTTAATGCAGTATCATCCGATGCGGTTATATTAATTTTAGGAATTAAGACAGCTAATCGATTTGATATTTATTATTCTTACGATTTTACTGTCTCAGGATTGAAGGATGTAACATCAGGTAGTCACGAATTAATTGTATCTTACTTGTTAGGAAGACCGGTAAGTGTTAAAATTCCGCAACCGGTGATATATAATCCAAGATTTTTTTAGAAAGAATTTCTTTTGCTCATTTATTAATTTATTTTTGCAAAGGAAAAATTGGCAAAGCAGCTTTATTTGGTAGATTATTTTAGGCTTTAGTGTAAAAAACAACTAGTTTGGCACGAATATTTCATAGATAATGAAATATTGTTTTTGAAAATTGTAATAAACAATCTATATTTACGGCTAGATAGAACAGCAAAATTATTTTGAAAACCAGAAAGAACATGAAAAAGAGTGTATTATTAGTCTTAAGTCTCCTTACTATGAGCACCTTATGGGTATCCTGTGGAGGTAACAGAGGCAATGGACAAGTTGTTGGAGTAGAAGACAGACCTACCTGGAAAGGTATCAATCCATTTGGAATGGTATACGTACCATCAGGTTCCTTTAACATGGGACCGAATGATCAGGACATGGGAAAATCTTTTTTACAACGCCAAAAAACTATTACTATCGGTGGATTCTACATGGATGATACAGAAATCACAAATAACGAATACAGACAATTCGTTCATTGGGTTCGAGATTCGATTGCTCACACGCTTTTGGGAGATGTCTATGAAGATGATTTCGGAAACGAAAAAATCGATTGGAGCTTCGAAATTGACTATAGCGATGAGTTACTGGACGAAATGTACTACCAAGGAGACGATGTGATGTACGGTAAGAGAGAAATGGATGTCTCTAAATTAGAGTTTGAATATTCATGGGCAGATATGAAAGCTGCAGCTAATGATAAAGGAAATTCTCCAAGAAGTACATTCATTAAAAAAGATAAAATTCCAATTTATCCTGACACTATGGTTTGGATTAGAGATTTCTCTTACTCCTATAACGAACCGATGACTAGAAATTATTTCTGGCACCCGGCATACGATGACTATCCTGTAGTTGGAGTTAGCTGGAGAATGGCGAGAGCTTTCAGTCACTGGAGAACAAAAATATGGAACGACTTCGCACAAGGTCAGTTGGATTCCGAAGGATTTAGATTGCCATTTGAATCTGAATGGGAATATGCCGCAAGAGGTGGTTTGGAGCAAGGATCTTATCCTTGGGGTTCTTATTACCTTAGAAATGCTAAAGGCTGTTTATTGGCTAATTTCAAGCCGGGTCGTGGAGATTATTCCGATGACGGTGGAGCTTGGACTGTTCCTGTTGCCTCATACTATGCCAACGACTATGGCTTGTTTGATATGGCGGGTAACGTCTCTGAATGGACACTTACAGCTTTCTCTGAAAATGCTTATAACTTCTATCATGACTTTAACCCGGATTACCGGTATGATGCAGAAGAATCCGATCCTGAATCTTATAAAAGAAAAGTTATAAGAGGTGGCTCTTGGAAAGATGTAGGGTATTTCCTCCAAAATGGAGTTAGAGCATGGGAGTATCAAGATACTACTAAATCTTACATAGGATTTAGAAACGTATTGCCTTTCTTAGGTAGATCAATAAATGATTTTTAAAATTATTATTTCGCTGAATTAATAAATTATTTTTATACTACTAATGATTTCATTCATTAGACAGATCAATTATTCACTCAATTATTTAAACCAGATTAAAATTAAAAGAAAATGAGCTTCTTAAAATCAAAGTCATTCAAGTATTTCAAAAATTTAGTTATTGGTGCCGGTGCTGCAGTTGTATTGGTGGGTGCACTATTCAAAATCCTTTCTTGGCCGGGTGCCGATTTAATGTTGACTATAGGTCTATTCACTGAAGCAGGTCTATTCTTAATGTTAGGTCTTATCGGTCCTGAAAATGATTACTATTGGGAAAAACTTTATCCGGGATTGGATAATCACGATTCAAGAATCGCTCCACTTACAGCAGGAGGCGCAGTTGACATCAAAGAAGATAGATCTGAGCAGCACTTAGAGAACATGCTAGTAGAAATGAGAACTATGTCAAAAAGTCTTGGTTCTTTGAAAGCACTTCAAGAAGTAGATTTCTCTAAGACAAGTGAGCAAGTAAAAGCTATGGGTAATTTCTATGAAAATATCAACAAAGCTATGAACGATTTGAGTCATTCAGCAGAAGATACTAAGGTATTTAGAGAAAATATTATCAGCTTAAATAAGAATTTGAGTTCTTTGAACGGTGTCTATGGAGGTATGTTGTCAGCTATGTCTAACACAAACAGACCTGCTTAGTCAGAAACATTCTGATGTAACCAAATTATTAATTTAAAAAAGAAAAAGAATGTCAATACCTAAGGAACCGCGGCAGCTGATGATCAACTTGATGTACTTGGTACTCACGGCGATGTTGGCTTTAAATGTGTCCGCTGAAATTTTTAACGCTTTCGCAATGGTCGATAAAGGACTATTGGAGGCAAACAAAACACTGGATGAGAATAAAAAGGGAATTCCGGCTCAAATATCAGATCTTGCGAAAAAGGATACTGAGAAATACGGTCACCTTCCTGCTTTAGCGACTCAGACAATCCAGTATGGTACAGAATTTTCTGATTATATCCAGGAAATTAAAGATCAATTAATCGAAGAATCAGGAGGAAGGGATCCTGAAACAGGTAAATTGATCGGTTATAAAAACAAAGATGTTACTACACGTTATCTAGTTGGTCCTGAACCTCGAAAGAAGGAAGGAAAAGGAGACGAAATTGAAATGAAAATTGAAGAATACAGACAAAAGTTTCTTCAAATTTTCCCTGACTCTATGAAAGCGACTATCGAACCTAAGATATTACTTCATACTACCAATGATTGGGAAGCTTCTAAGAAAGCTAGTTGGGCGCATTATACTTTTAATCAAATGCCGGTAGGAGCAGTTCTACCTATTTTGACCAAATTACAGAATGATGCTAAATCAACTGAAGCTGAAATTCTTAAAACATTGTTGTCAGATGCAGGTGGAAAAACTGTAGAGTTTAATAAATTCCGAGTTGTATCTGCTCCTAAGAAGAGTTATATGATTATGGGAGAAACTTTTGAAACAGATATCTTCTTGAGTGCATCTGCTTCTAATGTTGACGGGTTAGCTATTAGAGTAAATGGCGCTCCTGCTACAGTTGTAGATGGTGTAGCTAGCTATAAAGCTCCTGCTAATTCATTAGGTATCAAGAAATACTCAGCTGAAGTATCTATTACTAACCCAGTGACAGGTGAAGTAACTACTGAAAGAGGAGAGTTCGAATATGAAGTAGGTCAAAGATCTGCTGCTATTTCACTTGATAAAATGAACGTATTTTATATTGGAGTTCCTAACCCAATTACAGTTTCAGCAGCAGGTGTTTCATCAAATGAATTACGTGTAAGTGGATCCGGTGGTGGAATTGCTATAACTCCAAAAGGCGGTAGCTCTTATGAAGTAAATGTAAAAACTCAAGGTGAAGCAACTTTAGTACTTTCAGGTGGTGGTTTAACAGCATCTACTTTCAAGTACAGAGTGAAGAGAATTCCGGATCCGACTCCTGAAATTGGTGGTCAGACCGGTGGTTCTATGGGAAATGGTACTTTCAAAGCTCAGGGTGGTTTGATAGCTAACCTTAAAGATTTCGACTTCGATGCGAGATGTAATATAGTTGGATACCAATTGACAAGAGCAGCCAGAAGAGAGGATCCTGTAACAGAAGCTAATGGCGGTGCAGGTTTTACCGGTTCTTCTAGAAGACTAGTTGATCAGGCTAAGCCGGGAGATACTTACTACTTTAATGATATCAAGGCAAAGTGCCCTGGTGATGATATTAATA
Source organism: uncultured Saprospiraceae bacterium (assembly GCA_937894165.1). Lineage (GTDB taxonomy): Bacteria > Bacteroidota > Bacteroidia > Chitinophagales > Saprospiraceae > CALCSX01. The sequence continues at coordinate 14,082 of CALCSX010000234.1, forward strand.
GATCTTTAGGTAGTATTGTTATTTCTATAAAATAATTTTTTCTTATTGCTGTTCTATAGAGAGCATAATAAGTGAACATGTAGTGAAAGACTAAATATTTTTATTAGGATTTCACTACATTATTTTCCTTTTTAAAAGGTGATTAATTAAAATTTAATATTATGAAATCGTTGCTAAAATTATCTGTGGCCTTTTACCTTATCCTTCCGCTTTTCCTGGCGATGGGATTCAGTGCAAGTGCTCAAGAAGCAGAAGGAATAATCACTGAGTCAGGTGGATTTGATGACTTCGATGAATTCGAAACAGAAGATGAATTCGAGTTTGATTTTGAAGATGATGGGTATAGACCATTGGATGATATTGTCGACAGGACTCTCGATCAAGAAAGATTAATTCTTGGTTATGGAACATTACGTGAAGCTGATATCTTCTGGCAAAAAAGACTCTGGAGAGAATTGGATCTAAGAGAGAAAATAAATCTTTCTTTCCTTTACCCTGAAGCTTATTTCGTTCAGTTACTTATCGATGGAATCATAAATGGCGATATATCTTCTTATTCTGAAGATAAATTTATGGAAAAACAAAGTCCTACTGATGTAGAATCAATGTTGTTTAATATGGATACGTCTTATGTTACTAACGTTGATACTTATGAGCAGGAATTGAAAGTGATCAGAAATGATCTCGATATCGCTAGTATAACCAAAATTCGTGTAAAGGAAATATGGTACTTCGATCAGAGACATTCAGTGATGAAAAATCGTATTTTAGGAATAGCTCCAATTAGTAATGTGAATGACGAAAATGGAAATTTCCTTTTCGAACAGCCATTATTTTGGATTTATTACCCGGATGCACGAGAATATCTATCTCAGTTTAGAGTTTTTATTGCAGGAAATGATGCGACTCAAATGTCATGGACTGATTGGTTAGATATGAGACTTTTCTCTAGCTTTATCTACAAAGAAACTAACGTTTTGTCTAATAGATTGAAAGATTACAAATCTCTTGAGGAAGATGGCGTTGCCAGATTGCTTAGAGGTCGTGAGATTGAAGAGGAAATCTTCAATTGGGAACAAGATCTTTGGGCATATTAGAATTCCAAAAAGAATTTTTAATAAAAGGGATGCATATTCAATTATGTATCCCTTTTCTAATTATTTTTTCATAATAAAATATACTGCCATTATCAGTAAAATAAATCCAAGGAAATGATTCCATTTGAATGTTTCATTCTTAAAAACTAAAATTGTAAAAATTGTGAACACAACCAGCGTTATTACCTCTTGAATTACTTTTAGTTGAATGAGACTAAAGGGTCCACCATTTTCTTTGAAGCCAATTCTATTAGCCGGGATCATTAAGCTATATTCAAATAAAGCTATTCCCCAGGAAACAAGAATGATGGCAATAAGTCCAAATTTGTGGAAAAACTTATGATCTTCAAATTTTAAATGACCATACCAGGCAATAGTCATAAATATATTGGAGGCTACTAATAGACCAATTGTTACCAATGCTTTCATATTATTCCATTTAAAATCTAATCTTTTATCTTTAATATTAATCAAAATTAGCATTTATGTAATAATTTTGATTTTTTTAAATTTAAATTGCCTAACTATATTTATGAAAGATCAAAAACTTGAAGATATAATTGATCAGGATGGAAATAGAATCAGTCCTGTTTTACCCCCCACTATAAAAAATTATCTTATTGACATAGATGGCACTATTTGTGACGATATTCCAAATGAAGAACCTGAAAGGATGAGTACATGCAATGCATATCCTGATGCATTACAAGTGTGCAATAAATGGTATGAAGAAGGTCATATTATTACATTTTTTACCTCAAGAACTGATGAACATAGAGAAATAACAGAAACCTGGCTCAAAAAGGCCGGATTTAAATATCATTATCTATTATTGAATAAACCTCGGGGTGGAAATTATCACTGGATTGATAATTATATTGTTAAGGCAACCAGATTTAAGGGGAAGTTTACTAACTTGATCACTAAATCCTACGATATTGAGGTTTTTGAACCTTAAAGATTTCGCTATTTATCAAAGAGGTCTTTTAATGCATTATCAAGGTTTGTAAATTTGAATTGGAATCCCGCGCTTTGAATTTTATCCGCTGAAGCATTTGTGCTTTCTAATACAGTTTGTGCCATTTCCCCCATCGTTACCTTCAAAGCAAACTCAGGCACCGGCATAGAAATACCAAGCCCTGAGCCTTTTTTACTGATAGATTTAGCCATTTCCTTAGAACTTAGCGGTTCAGGAGCACATGCGTTATATGCTCCGGATTTACAATTATTCTCAATTAAAAACTTATAAATTTCGCAAATATCGTCAATGTGAATCCAGCTCATCATTTGCTCCCCGCTACCAAAATATGGAACTCCAAAAGGTAAGCCCATTTTGAGTTTCGGAAATGCCCCATCTTCATTACTCAGAACAACACCTGTTCGAACGAAAT
>CALCSX010000235.1 GCA_937894165.1 uncultured Saprospiraceae bacterium
CATTGTTTATTGGAACAAGAATATAAACCCTCTTTTCCTATTCAAATCCGATTATTCCCTCACCAACAGCCGGCAGCTAGTGGCTATTAGCTAGCAGCTCAGAATTTTAAGTTTATCATTCCATTGTTTATTAGAACAAGAATATAAACCCTATAAACCCTATAAACTCTATAAACCTACCACTGTTTATCGTTTCACTGTTTATCCCTTCGTTGTTTATCATTTCATTGTTTATTGGAACAAGAATATAAACCCTCTTTTCAATTCCACTCTTATAAGCTAAAAGCTAGTGGCTCGGAGCTCAAAGCCCTTTAAACTTTTCCGAAAATCAACACCGTGATTTATAATTTCTTAGTTAAAAAGATTCCTGCCGGATATTTCTAATTTTTGGCAATTATTCAATTTTACTGCCGTTTTATGGAATGGTAATCCTTTACCCCCCTTTTGGAACTTAATCAAATATTAATATGTTGCATAATTCAGCAACATTCATTATATTTGTAAATAAGCATAATTTTTAATGGCGTGTATCAAAACTATAGATTCAATAAAAATCTACATATATAGTAGAGATCACAATCCACCACATTTTCATGCAATAATAGCCGAATATGAAGAATTAATAATCATTGAGTCCTTAACCACCTTTTCAGGATATTTGCCAAAAATGTATCGGAATAAAGTGTTAAACTGGGCAACAGAAAATAAAGACCGGTTAATGGCTAATTGGAATTTGATAAATGGTAAAAAATGAGAACAGTAAAGAGAATAATCAGAATTTATAAGGTCGAAGGGTATAAAATTTTCTGTCTTTTCAATAATGGAGAGTCCAGAATAATAGATTTCGAGCAATTATTCAGAAAATGGAATCCTGATAAGCATGATGATGAATACAAACTATCTGAATCAGTCGAGGAATTTAATAAGGTTTTATTAATAGATGGCACATTAAGCTGGAATAATGTCAGGACAAAAGGAATAGATGAGGAGGGCAATGAAATAGATTATCCCTACCAATTAGATCCTATCATATTGTATGAAAACAGTGAAGTTGACCCATCACGAGAAGTCGAACTGGGAATGTTAATTAAACAAACACGTAATGAATTGGGTCTGACGCAAGAGGAATTAGCAGATAGGAGCGGCACGACCAAGCATTACATTTCCAGAGTGGAGAATAATAGAACCGGAATCGAATTGTCGACATTGAAAAGAATTATCGAAGGAGGTTTTGGGAAAAAATTGCAAATAAAAATTAGGTAAAAATTATATAAGATTGATTTGGTATTCGCTTCGCGGTTTATCGCAAGCTGTTTATCTTTGCTTCGCCGTTTATCATTTCATTGTTTAGCACTGTGTTGTTTATCGCTGTGCTGTTTATATGAAAACCGAAATACTTCGGTTTTGATTAACCCATGCATATTCTCTGAGTTTTATTAAAAATTCATGTAAAAGGAATCTGTAGTGGCTGAAATGTTATTGATTTTGTGTTAAATTTTTATATTTGGAATTATTCATATTTATTTTTATCCTAATATATAAGCATTTTATCCTAATATAAATATGCTTTATCCTTATTTTATATAAAATAAAGATAGCATGTATAATTATGGCATATTACTTGATCTTGATTAATAGAATTTAATTTTTTTATTTCATCAAATCAAAATCATATATTATGAAAAATGCCAAACAACCGGTTATTAATATTAATAAACCAATTAATAGCCACAAAAAACAGTTTAAGAAATCCATTTCAAGTTATATTGGATTTCTAGTTAAAAGTACCTTGTTATTTATGCTCTTTTTTTCATTGAGCTGTCAATTAAGGGCGCAGACAGGGGGAGGTAATTCTTCCGGACAACAGGATTTTCCTGCAGGGTTTGTACCTGAGGTTTCGTATCGGAAAGTTACTAATGAAACCTATAACATTCCAGGTGGACTTGATCTATACACTGATTTTACCGGTATTGATTATGTTTACCTTGAACCTCGCTTTAGTGATGAGAAAATATTCAGAGGTAGAGGGAGTGATGGGAAAAGAGCATTCGTCTGTAAATACTTGGCACCGGAAAAGCAATTTCCACCTCAAGTTTTAGCTTTGAAACAAACGAATATGGCAAATGGGAAATTTGAAAATATTACATTAGAAGGTGTCGTGATTACTAATTCATTTGCCGAGTATGACATAAAAGATAATACTTCAGAGGAAATCCCAAATTCCCCAGAAATGCCTCGTCCGATAATTATGGAGGATGGGCGAGAAAAATACGATTTGGATTCATTAGAAATAATAATAGATAAGAGAAATAGAAACACATTTATAACCTATTTCGATGATAGAGATGAATGGGTTTTTAGATCATATATTCAATATGATCCTAATGATGAGGGCAGAAATATTCCAATACAAGAAATTTCAACCACTAAAAAAATAAGCCCATCAGGAAAATGCGTACACCTAATTACACATTCCAAGTATTCTGAATATAGAAATCATGTAAAAAACAATGAGCCTAGAAAAGTGGAAGTAGAAACTGAAACATTTTATGAAAACATCTTGAAGATTTCACCCAATCCAACAACAGATCAAATTTATATCATAGTAAAAGACAAGGAATTTGATTCAGAAACATTAGAAATTTTTAGTATGGATGGTAGAAGGATGTTTGATGGTAGATTCAATGGGAATTGGACAAAACTGGACGTATCTGACTTTCCTTCGGGCCTGTACTTCGTGAGAATCATGAAAAATGGTGTCCCTTTTACTGAAAAATTTGTAAAACAATAATTTAATAACTATAAAATTTTATAAAAATGAAAACGCAAATTACATTTATTTTGATATTAATTATGTATATTAGTTTTGCTAATGCTCAAAACAATTGCAATATGGATAATGAAAGACCTGTAGCAAAAATAGTAAAAGGTACTGACATTATAGTAGATCCCCCTTGGCCACCTGCAGGTCCGCCCCCTCCACCAACTGAGGAAATTGATTGGAGGATGGTGTATTGGATTCATGGATTAAACGGCGATGAAAACGGATGGCTTAAACCTGCCGAAGCTTTTGAAAGGGGTTATGGAGGAGTTGAAGCAAGAAGGATTATATCACAAAGGATTGATTATAAATTGGAGCAGACTGTCGGCAATCTCGAAAGTGTTGCCTCAGTAGTTGATAAAGATTTAGAAATTCATCCTGATCTTCCTGATCTATTAGGAGATGGTAAGGTTTATAATCCAAGATCC
>CALCSX010000236.1 GCA_937894165.1 uncultured Saprospiraceae bacterium
TCAGACTTGTATTTCGCCATATCAACGCTCGAAGGGCATTCGCTCAGGCAAGCTTTGCATGATAAACAGAGATCTAATACTTCAAGAACTTCGGGAGAATCAAAACTGATCTCATTGTTATCCTTTTTCATAAAAATGCGCAGTGAATTTGCCCTAGCCCGTGTAGTATCTTTTTCGTTCAAGCTGGCCTTATAGCTGGGACACATTGTTCCCCCATCCTTCGCAGTTTTCCTACAATCACCGCTGCCATTGCATTTCTCTACGGCCAATAACATATTTCCATCTTCACTATAATCAAAAGCAGTGTCCGGTGAAGCAAAATCCTCCCCAATTTCATACCTTAAATTGTCTGTCAAAGGTTTCGGAAATACTATTTTATGCGGATTAAAAATATTCTTAGGATCCCATGTCATTTTAAGATCCTCCCACAATTTTACAACCTCCTCACCCACTAAAGTCTTTAAAAACGGAGCTCTTACCCGCCCGTCTCCATGCTCTCCGCTGATCGTTCCATTATATTTCTTGACCAAAAGTGTAGTCTCATGGCAAATATTGTACAAATCTTTAAGGCCTTCCTCAGATTTCAAATCAATAACCGGTCTCAAATGTAGCTCACCCGCCCCGGCATGCGCATAGAAAACCGCTTTTTGCTTATAAACATCCAATAATTCCTGAAAATCTCTAATGTAATCAGGTAAATCCTCCACCCACACCGCCGTATCTTCTATACAGGCAATAGGCTTGGCATCTCCCTTAATATTTGACAAAACTCCCAGCCCTGCCGCCCGCAGCGACCAAGCCCGATTTGCCTCCGCCCCTTTTAAGATCGGAAAGGCATAACCCATCAAATTTATCTTCAAAGTTTCAATCAAATTAACCGCTCGCTGAGCCGCTGTAAGGATGCCTGTATTTCGAAATTCGATAATTAAAATGGCAGCCGGATCCTCTACAATAAACTTCCTGTTCTGTGCTTGTTCTTTGTTTTCTTTTGTACAATCCAGGATGATTTTGTCCATCAATTCGCATTTGGACGGTCCCAGTTGCATAGTCAAAACTGTAGCTCTTAGCGTCTCGTCCAAGGTAGAAAAATGGGCACAAACGACACTCACATCAGGATCGGGGAGGGGAAATAATTTCAATTTCACCGCCGTGATGAGTCCTAAAGTACCCTCCGATCCGCAGATGAGTTGGCTGAAGTTAAATGGATTCTCGAAAGTCGAAAAAACTTCAGAATCCAACAAAATATCCAAAGCATAGCCCTGATTTCGTCGCTGAATGACCTTGTCCGGGTAATTTTTTCGTATCAAATCACCATTTTCGCTCAAAATGCCCCTAATATTCCTATAAATTTCCCCTTCTAAGCTAGCTAAGTTGCATTTTTCCTCAAATTCCTCTTTATTTAAAGACTTGAAAGTGACTTTTTGTCCATCGCTCAATAGCATTTCAACCTCCAAAATATTATCCCTCGTAGTTCCAAATTCAATAGAAGTCGAGCCGGAGCTGTTATTTCCAACCATGCCGCCGATCATGCAGCGATTGGAAGTGGAAGTGTTAGGCCCAAAGTATAAGTTCAATGGCTGTAGATAATGGTTGAGCTCATCACGGATTACGCCGGGCTGTAATCTCACCCACCTCTCCTCTGTGTTTACCTCATGAATTTCTGTCAAATATTTAGAAGTGTCCACCACTAAGCCGTCGCCTACGCATTGCCCCGCAAGTGA
>CALCSX010000237.1 GCA_937894165.1 uncultured Saprospiraceae bacterium
AATGGTAAGAGCCATTGAGATGTATAAATTTATCATTTTTTTCATAGTTGTTTGCTATTCGCTCTGCCATAGTTGCGTCTTTAATCGCCTGTGATTCAAGCAAATATTTAGGTCCTGAGCCTGGTCCATGCATACTTGTTGAACTCATTAATGGTTTATAGGATTTCAAGGTTGTATCAATAGAAATGGGAAGAGGCGCAATGTAGGACTTTTGTAAATCATTTAAAGATTCAAGTGATTCAAGATTTTCTCTATAAACCCTGGAAGCATATCTGCGTGGAATATTTGTTGCAATTACTGGGATTTCGTTTTCTTTGGCATATTGAATGATTGGTTTATAATCAGTTTTGTAATTGTTCCAGAGCCGCGCTTCCGATTCAAAGGAACTTTCAGAAATAGTTCCATTTAAATATTCATCCATTTTTAACTGATCATCCGCTTCAAACATTTCCATTCCAATTTTAACTTTTGTTGGAAAACGGTTATTTAATTCTTGAATAATTTTCAGTTGAAAGTAATGTGAGATAGGATCATTGTGTAATTCTCCTAAAAATATTACATCATTGGTTGAGAGCTTACTGAGGACTTCAGCAAAGTCGACTTTATTTCCTTTCGAGTCATAGATTTGAAAAATTTTAATTTCATCTTGTGCCAATGCACTATTAATAAGGAATGAAAGGATGAGGAGACTTATAACTTTTAACTTCATATTTTAAATTTTGTCATAAAACTACCATTTTTAATTATTAGTTTAGCGTCGTGGAACATTCTATTTGTTCGAATGTTTTTTAAGGAGCTACAATGGAAGAGAAAATGAGTGGAAAAACAGCTTTGGTTTGGTTTAGACAGGATTTGAGGTTACACGATAACGAATCGCTGATTGACGCTATAAATGTTTCTGATAATATTCTACCTATATATGTATTTGACGAAAGGTTATTTTTTGGAAAAACCAGGTATGGATTTAAAAAGATTGGAATTCACCGGGCAAAATTTCTCCTTGAATCAATGGTCAATCTTAGAAAAAATCTACTTGCTATAGGGAGTAATTTAATCGTTAGGATTGGAAAACCTGAGGATATTATTGCTCAATTTGCTCAAGATTACAACTGTACCTGGGTGTTTTGTAATAGAGAGCGAACTTCGGAAGAAGTCTTAGTTCAGGATGCACTGGAGTCGAAATTATGGGCTATCGGGCAGGAAATTTTCTATAATCGAGGTAAAATGTTGTATTATACCTCAGATTTACCATTTCCAATCGCTCAAACTCCGGATGTATTTACGCAATTTCGAAAAGATGTTGAGAAAGTCGTCAAAGTCCGTGAACCATTGGCTAGTCCGATAGCAATCAATTCAAAATTTGACCGAATTGACTGGGGCGAAATTCCAAGCCTAAGTGATTTGAATTTTAGTGATGAAGAAATATCAAATTCCTCTGATTTGTACATAGGAGGGGAGGATTCAGGACTCTCAAGGCTGGATTACTATTTTCATGAAACTAAGTTTGCTTTAAGTTATAAGAACACTAGAAACGAACTACTCGGAACAGATTTTTCTACCCATTTTTCGATGTGGTTATCCTGTGGCTGTCTATCTCCGAAGTTAATTTTTTGGGAGCTCAAGAAACTTGAACAGGATGAAATCAAGAATGATTCCACTTACAGTATTTTCTTTGAATTATTATGGAGAGATTATTTCCGATTAATAGCCAAAAAATACAATAATAAAATTTTTAAAAAAGGTGGAATTAATGGTCATATAGATCCGGAATGGAGAGATGATTTAAAACTTTTCAAAAAAGTTAGCAGGGGTGAAAGTGGAATTCCCATTATCGATGCCAACATGATTGAATTAAATAAGACCGGTTTTATGTCCAACAGAGGCCGGCAATTAGTTGCTTCTTATATTGTCAACGATTTAAAGATTAATTGGCAGATTGGAGCTGAATATTTCGAGTCACTTTTAATTGATTATGATCCTGCCAGCAATTATGGTAATTGGAATTATATCGCAGGTGTGGGAACGGATCCACGTCCCGATCGCTTTTTCAATATAGTCAATCAGGCTCGAAAGTATGACCCGCATGCAGATTATGTTAGTCATTGGATACCTGCCTTGTGTAAAATCAGTGACAAAGCATTAAGGCATGTTCCCTGGAAATATGAAGAGAAAGTCGATGACGGTTCATTCGTTTTAGAGCGAGATTATTTCGAACCTGTTATGATAGCGGAAACTTGGGATTTTTAGAAGATAGTATCTTGTATCAATCCATCTTTCATATCCAGAACCCGATCACAGAGTTTAGCTAGTTTCAAATTGTGTGTAACTATTACAAAAGCCGGATTAAATGTTGCTTTTAAGCCCAAAAATAATTCGTGTATTTCCTCGCTCGTCCGTGTATCTAGGTTTCCCGTTGGTTCATCTGCCAGAATCACTTGAGGATCGTTAATTAAAGCTCTCGCAATGGCAACCCTTTGCTGTTCACCGCCTGATAATTCATTGGGTTTATGCGTAATTCGATCTGCCAGACCAACATATCTTAATAGTTCCTCCGCCTTTCCCTCGGCTGTTTGTCTGTCTTTTTTGGCAATAAAACTTGGAATCATCACATTTTCCAATGCTGAGAATTCGGGTAATAAGTGATGGAATTGAAATACAAAGCCGATTTTGGAATTTCGAAGTTTGGCAAGTTCCTTTCCCTTATAATTATTGATCAATTCGTTATCAAAATATATCTCCCCTGAATCCGGTTGATCTAATGTGCCAATAATGTGCAAAAGAGTGCTTTTCCCTGCGCCTGATTTTCCTGTAATGGCAAGTATTTCTCCAGGTTCTATGGTAAGACTTACACCTTTCAGTACTTCAAGATTGCCGTATTTTTTCTTAATATCAACTGCTTTAATCATAAGGTCAAATTTAACATTTTTATATTTTTATTATGAATTTGACCAACCTTTTTCTTACCAATGAAGTCTTATTCTTATTATCTGTTGATGATTTGATATTTCTTATCTATAAATCATTCAATAATTGAAATAATGCAAGAAGCTTTTACATTATTCTTAATTTAAAAATGGAGGTATTATATTCGCTGCCTGAAATAATGAAATGAAGATATTACAACTTTGTAAAAAATTTCCTTACCCGCTAAAAGATGGTGAGTCTATTGCAATATTTCAGTTGGCAAAGTCCTTGTCTACTAGAGGTGCTGAGATTTCTTTATTAGCTATGAATACTTCCAAACATTATTATGACTTAAAAGAAATCCCGCATGATTTGAATTTCTATCACCAAATTAATACTGTCTTTGTTGACAATAAAATAAAAATATTTGATGCAATAATTAATTTATTTGGCAATAAGTCATACCATATTCAAAGATTTATTTCAGAAGAGTTTTCTGCGAAGCTCATTGAATTATTGAAATCTAATAAGTTTGATATAATTCAACTCGAAACTATTTATTTAGCTCCTTATATTGATGTTATAAGAAAGTATAGTGAGGCTAAAATTGTCCTTCGATCTCATAATGTTGAATATGAAATTTGGGAAAGAATTTCAGAAAATACACATAATATCATTCGAAAGAGATATTTGAAATTACAATCAAAACGCTTGAAGAGGTTTGAAATAGATCAACTGGCTAAATATGACTATATCGTTGCTATCTCTAAAAGAGATGAAATGAACATGCAACAATTAATTCCTCTTTCAGGTATATCAACAATATCTGTGGGAATTGAAATAAATGAGCTTACTAATCAAAATCACAACTCCCCATATTTTAATTTTGGATTCATAGGGTCATTGGATTGGATGCCCAATCTGGAAGGGATAACTTGGTTTTTAAATAAAGTCGCTCCAACAATAGTTCAACAATATAAAAATATACGAATTAATGTCGCAGGGAGAAATTCACCATATTCCTTATTGCAATACAATCAAAATGGTATTCAGATTTTAGGAGAAGTAGAAGATGCCCAGAGATTTATTTCAGATCAAAATATAATGATTGTGCCATTATTTTCAGGGTCAGGAATGAGAATAAAAATTTTAGAGGCTATGGCGCTGGCTAAAGTTGTTATAACTACCTCTATCGGGCTCGAAGGAATAAATGCATTAGATGGTAAAGAAGTTCTTATCGCAGAAAATGATATTCAGTTTATAGAAAAGATTAAATTTGTGCTCGAAAACCCTGAAATTATAGATGAAATAGGCAATGCTGCTCGAAAATTGATCATTAGAGACTTCAATAGATGTGAATTAGGAAGTAATTTGATTGAAATTTATGAACAATTGCTTGTAGAGTCACAAAACAGGGTAATAGTTGAGTAATTACTACAAATGATATTATTTTTAATCTTACAAGTGATATTGTATGGTAGTGTTTTACTAATACTACATTCTTACTTAATATATCCTCTTAGTCTTTTTTTATTAGCAAGGATCAGGAGTTTGCACTCACTTCCGAGTGTAAATAAATTTCATCCTGAAGTCTGTGTACTTATCGCTGCTCATAATGAGGCAAAGGTTATCGAAAATAAAATTCTATCGATTTTAAAAGTTGATTATCCCGTTGATAAATTAAATATTTATATCGGATCAGATAATTCAACTGATGAAACCAATGCAATAGTTTCTCAATATGCAGATCAATATTCCTTAATTAAGCCCTTTTACTTTCAAACAAGAACCGGCAAACCCGGAATTATAAATTTTTTAGCCGAGAAAGCGATTGAATCGAGCAAAAACATCAATGAAGTAGTTCTGATCATCACTGATGCTGACATTACACATGATAAATCTTCTTTCGAAAAGATGACCCGCCACTTTGTAGATTCCAAAGTGCATTTAGTAGATACAAATTTAAAAAATGTGGGCACTTTGGATTCTGAAAGCAATAATGAGTCCAAATACCTGGAATTTGAGGTAAGGATTAAAAAATTGGAAAGTCTCCTATTTCAGAGAATGATGGGACCTTTTGGAGGCTGTTTTGCCATTAAAGGTCTGGCTTATGAGAATATACCCGGGAATTTTTTAGTAGATGATTTTTATCTTGCCATGTGTGTGTTGGAAAAGGGGAATTATGTGTTAACTGATATCGAAGCGTTGGCTTATGAAGAGTCAAACACTGCTCTAAACACTGAATACAAGCGCAAAAGACGAATTTCCGCAGGAAATTTCCAAAATCTAAACAGGTTTAAACATCTGTTAGTTTCAAAATATCCGGGACTTTCCTATGCCTTCTTAAGTCATAAAGTATTAAGGTGGTTTACTCCCTTTCTATTTCTATTAGCCATAATAGCATTTATACTTTTATGTGTTTTAGGAAATCCTTTTTATATCTTTGTGGCGAAATTCGTAGTGCTTCTACTTTTATTAGTTGTCATTATTGATTTTACGATTTTGAAAATATTAAAATTTGGGAGTATTACATCCAAATTGTTATATTTTGTTTTTATGAACATCGCCCTGTTTCACGGGTTTATTGATTATATTAAAGGAATAAGAAGCAATGTCTGGCAACCAACTAAGCGAAGTATCAGATAGGATACGATTAAATTCAATTGACGAAGCGATTGAAGATATTAAGAGAGGAAAAGTAATTATCGTCGTCGATGATGAGGATAGAGAGAATGAAGGTGATTTTATTTGTGCAGCTGAGATGGTAACACCTGAGATCATTAATTTTATGTCTATTCATGGTCGGGGTCTAATCTGTACGCCTATTGATGAGAGAAGAGCTCAAGAGCTGAAGCTGAATATGATGGTTTCGGACAATACTTCATTACACGAGACAGCATTTACGGTTTCTATTGATTTAATAGGACACGGATGCACTACGGGAATTTCTGCATACGATCGCGCTACAGGGATTAAAGCCTTAATTGATCCAAATATAACTGCTGCGGATTTTGCCAGACCCGGTCATATATTTCCCTTAAAGGCCAAGAGCGGAGGAGTATTGAGACGAACAGGACATACTGAAGCGGCTATTGATTTGGCGCGAATGGCAGGATATTATCCCGCCGGGGTCCTAGTAGAAATCTTGAATGAGGATGGGACTATGGCTAGATTACCTGAATTAATGATTATAGCTAAAAAGTTTGATTTAAAGATTATTTCGATCAAAGATCTGGTGGAATATCGTATGGCTAGTGAACGAATCATAATTAAAGAGGATCTATTACCCATTGAAACTCCTTATGGAAGTTTTGATGCCCATATTTTTCGCCAAATTACCTCTAACGATATTCATATTGCCTTTACCTTGGGATCATGGGTAGAAGAAGATCCTGTTTTAGTTCGAGTACACTCATCTACAGAATCAGCTGATCTTTATGACATGATATTTAATGATATCGGCATGGAATTTAAAAGCTCTTTGTCAAAGATTAGTAAGGAGGGGAGAGGAGTAGTTATATTTCTAAGACAAAGCGAGAAGAATGTGGATATTCATACCTATTTAAAATACATTGCCAACAAGTCAGTTGGAAATGCTGAAATTGAAAATACAAGCTCTGAAACGCAGAGAGATTTTGGTGTTGGAGCTCAAATTCTAGTGGAATTAGGCGTTGGTAAAATTAAATTGCTTACAAATAATCCAAAAAAGAGAATTGGTTTAATTGGTTATGGTTTAGAGATAATTGAGAATATAGAGTTGTAATTCAGAATCACTTTTAAAGTATTTCTTTCTCAAATTAATTAGTAATTAAATAGGAATTTAAGAGTTTATAGACTATCTTGAATTCAATTCAAATTTATTTAATTACTAATTTTTATTCTATGACCAGAATTTATTTATTAATATTAAGTTTTATGATACTTAGCGTAGCTAACACCTTTAGTCAAAAGAAATATAGCTATGAGACAGTACCAAATGATCCCCTCGGAGTTAGAATTTACACTCTTGACAATGGATTGAAAGTTTACATGTCCCAATACAAAGATGAACCTCGGATACAAACCTTTATTTCGGTTCGTGTCGGAAGTAAGGATGATCCTTCAGAAACAACAGGTCTGGCTCATTATTTTGAGCATATGATGTTTAAGGGAACTCCTAATTTTGGTACTTCAGATTGGGAAAAAGAGAAAGCAATTATTAGTCAAATCGAGGCTGCATTCGAGGATTACAGAAGTTTAACAGATGCTGATGAGCGTCTAGAAGCCTATAAAAAGATTGATAGTTTATCTTATGAAGCTTCAAAATATGCTATTCCAAATGAATATGATAAAATCATGAAGAGTATTGGTTCGACCGGTACAAATGCTGCTACCTCAAATGATTTTACTTATTATGTGGAAAATATTCCAAATAATCAGCTGAGAAATTGGGCCAAGGTGCAAGCTGACAGATTTAGCCAGCCTGTCCTTAGATTATTCCACACGGAGTTGGAAACTGTTTATGAAGAGAAAAATATGTCCTTAACTAATGATGGAAGACGAGCCAATGAAGCCTTAATGGCGGCTTTGTTTCCTGATCATCCTTACGGATTACAGACGACATTAGGACATCCGGAACATTTGAAGAATCCTTCAATGACTTCTATAAATGAATTTTACAAGAAGTATTATGTTCCTAATAATATGGCATTATCTATGTCAGGTGATTTTGATCCTGATGAAGCCATTCGTATTGTTGATGAATACTTGGGTAAATTAGTTCCCGGTGAATTGCCTCCACTTCCGAAAGTTAACAATTCTAAAATTGAAAAAATCTCAGTTTCAGAACTTGTTGGATTAGAAGCTGAGAATGTAAGAATCGCCTATAAATTTCCCGGAGCCACTTCCGATGAGGCTGTGATGGCAGATTTGCTTTCATTGATGCTTTCTAATGGCAAAGCCGGACTTATTGATCTCAATATAAATCAAAAGCAGAAAGCCCTATGGGCATCTACCTATTTTTACTCTCTTAATGATTATTCGACCTTAGTCCTTCTTGCAGGTAATAAAGCTGATCAATCACTCGACGAAGCAAAGGCTTTACTGCTCGAACAGATAGATTTGTTGAAAAAAGGAGATTTTCCTGACTGGTTGATAGAATCGGCTGTGAACAATCTTAAATTGCGGGAATTGAAAAGAGCTGAGAGTAATCGCGGCAGAGCTAATGCAATGGCAATGGCTTATATCAAAAGACAAGATTGGAAAGATGTTGTTGAGTATAATGACAGATTGGCAAAGATCAAGAAATCAGAATTGATAAAATTTGCTAATGACAATTTGCAAGATAACTATGTTGTCATCTACAAGAAGCAAGGCAAACCGGATGATATTCCTAAAGTAGATAAGCCGCCCATTACACCCGTTGAAATTAATAGAGATGCTGAATCAGCTTTTTTTGCTGAAATAAAAAGTTCCTCTCCTGACAATATTGAGCCACTTTTTCTTGATTATACAAAGGATATCAATAGAGCTAAATCAGCAAATGGGCTTGATATTCTTCATATCCCAAATACAGAGAATTCAACATTTAATTTAATCTATTATTTCCCTTTTGGTAGCGATGATGATTTGATGATTAATCTCGCAGCCAGTTATTTGGAATATTTGGGAACCTCCACGATGAGTCCTGAAGAAATAGGTCAGGAATTTTACAAATTAGCATGCAGTTTCTCAGTATTCGCTTCAAATGACCAAACATACATTTCTTTGAGTGGTTTAAGCGAAAATCAAGAAAAAGCCGTCCTTTTGTTGGAGAATTTGTTACATGATTGCCAAAAAAATGAAGTTGCACTCGAAAACCTAAAGGCTGATATGATGAAAAGCCGGACTGATGCAAAAGCAAATCAGATAGCCAATTTCAGAGCTTTAGTAAATTATGCAACATACGGGTCTGACTCACCATCAACACATGTTTTGAGCGATGAAGAATTAAAAAACCTCAAAGCGGACGATTTAATTGCCGTGTTGAGAAATATGACTTCTTATCCTCATGAGGTGATTTATTACGGTCCGCTGACAGTGGGAGGAGTTAAAGCTTTGGTTGAGGAAAATCATAAGGTTCCGGCTACTTTCAAGGCTGCTCCGAAAGGCAAGAACTTTTTACCTCTGGATACCAAGGATAATAAGGTTTATTTTGCACACTATGACGGTCCGCAGTCATATTTACAGACAGTTTCAAAAGGAATAGATTATAGTGAAGATTTACTTCCCTTAATCAATATGTACAATTCTTATTTCGGCGGTGGCATGAATGCAATAGTATTTCAGGAAATGAGAGAGAAGCGTGGTTTAGCTTATTCTGCTCGTGCCAACTATACTTTACCTAGTACACCGGATAAGCCTTTTACGAACAATAGTTTTATTGCTACGCAGAATGACAAGGGGGTAGATGCCTTCGATGCATTCAATGAATTATTTGATGAGATTCCCGTTTCTGAAAACGCGTTCAAACTGGCGAAAGAATCTATGATTACAGACATGGCGACGAATAGAACAACCAAAATGAATATCATTTGGAACTATATTTCAGCGAGAAAGATGGGGAGAGACTACGATTTAAGAACTAAACTTTATCAGGAAATACCTGTCATGACAATTGATCAAATTATAAACTTTAATACTTCATATATCAGCAAGCAGCCAAAATCCTATGTTATTTTGGGAGATGAAAATGCTATTGATTTTGAAACAATAGAAAAGAAATACGGCAAGGTGGTAAGATTGGAGAAGGAGGATTATTTTGGATATTAGATATTTTAAAGTTTAAAAATAAAAAGCCCCTTGAAAAGATTAATTCTTTCAGGGGCATTTTAATTTTTATATAAACTTATCTAGTTTTTATTTACTTCTTTGTTCCGCTAATTGCAATGCAGTATATAGATTTGCAATTCCACCTGAAACACTTAGTTCGCTAAAATTTATTGATCCTTCTCCGCCCGGCAACCTAACATCAGAATCAATTTTAATTGAAGAATCCATGATAATACTTTTCACTTCTTCAGCTGAGAATTCCGGATAATAACTTCTAATTACACCGGCAATACCTGCCACTACAGGAGCTGCCATAGAAGTTCCTGAAAATTTATTGTAATCATTTCCCGGGATAGTTGAATTGATCTGGAAGCCAGGAGCAAAAACATCCACTCTTGTTTGACCATAATTTGAAAATGAAGCTACCATTTTGTCGTTATCATTATAAGTCGAAGCTCCGATTTCTAACCAATTTTTAGCACTTTTCTTTCCCCCAAATATTTTTGCAAAGAATGGTCTAGATCCTTTTTCGTAGATTGGATTAGGGAAATTATCAGTAGAATCATTGTCTTGAGCAGAATTTCCGGCTGCATGAACAAGGAGAACATCGTTTTTATCGGCATACATCACTGCTTTATCAACAGCTTTTTTATCCCAACTGTATCCTTTTCCAAAAGACATGTTTACCACTTTGGCTCCATTGTCGACTGCATAAATAATTGCATTAGCTACATCCTTATCTCTCTCATCACCATCAGGAACTGCTCTGATAGTCATGATCTCACAGTTAGCACAGACACCATCTATACCAATATTATTCCCTCGTGAAGCTGCTATAATGCCGGCAACATGCGTTCCATGTCCTGCATCAGGTCCTTCATAATCATTGTTACCATATCCTTTTTCGTAAGAATCTTCATAATTGTCTCCTATTATCTCTCTTGTGTTGAGATCCGGATTATAATGGTATTTCATTTGATTTTCATAATATTTGAAACCCTCAGCAATTTGTTCTGAGATCATACTATTTACTTCTTCCAATGAGGTGATTTCTATACCTTCTTCCATGATGCCAAGAAGGATTTTTTTACCCATGCTGATCATTTGATCATCTTCAGGGAGAGTTTCGATATTTTCCTTGGTAAAAGCTTTTCCTGCCATCTCCTTTTCTACTGCCGTCATAGCATTTGTGATCATATTCACTTGAAAATCCATACTTGCAAATGCGGTTTCAGACTGCTCTTGCTTCGTCTCTACTTCCTGTTTTACCTTCAACCAAGTAGCATAATCTTCAAGGTCTTTTTTCTGAACATCTTCTTCATTAATATTTTCAAATTTTGGTTTGAGAGCAGCATACACCCTTGTTACTTCAAGATTATCTGAACCGACATTTTTTCCACTTGGGTGACCTAAAAAATTCCAACCATGGATATCATCAATATAAAGATTATTATCATTGTCTTTTTTGTCATTAGCGGTCTCTCCTTTATTGACCCACATGACATTTTTCAAATCATCGTGGTCAACTTCAACCCCGGAGTCAATAACAGCCACAACGACTTTATCGCCTTTCTTACCCTTTATTATTTCAGAATAAGCCCTATCCACACTAACACCTCTTACCTTGTCTGTTTCATAATCCAGATTAAACCAATCGCCGCGCTCAGGTGCTTGTGCATTTAAAGAGAAAATTGCAGAAGCAAAAACGATACTTGTTATTGCTTTCTTTCCAATACTTTTAAGTTTCATTAATTTTGAATTTATTGAATTAATAATTAATTATAAACATAACTAATAATAATAATATTTGTTATAAATGAGTTTAAATAAGGTTCAAATATAACTTGGTGTGTTAATATATTGGACTATTTAAGACTAAACTGTTGATTAATTCGATAGAATTTGTTGATTTGCTAACGATTTTCCCACTATTTTTGTATGTTCAGATATTTTATATCACTTTTTCTGATTTTGTCAGGATTAAGTTTAAAAAGTCAAATTGCAGAATTCGGTCCCATGTTGGGCGGGGCAGTGTATTATGGCGATCTTACACCTGACCGATTTATGAAAAATTTTGAGCTGGTTCGTCCCTCCGTAGGTCTTTATTATCAAAGCCATTTCAATGAATATCTGTCAATAAGATTTAATTTTATACTTATTGAATTGGAGGGACATGACAGGCATTCGACAAGTAGATATAAAAACGAAAGAAATTTAAGTTTTTATAACACACTCTATGAAAGCTCCATCACTTTTGAATATAACTGGTTCGGTGCGAATTTTTCAGGAAATAGAAGATTTTCTCCGTATATGTATGCGGGACTTGCTATTTTTAAACATAATCCCAGAACATTTTATCAAGGCAGGCTTTACTACCTTCAACCCTTAGGGACTGAGGGCCAGGGCTTGGAAGGGTATGCGGAGCCATATAGTTTGCTTCAATTATCAATTCCTGTCGGTGGAGGATTAAAGTATATAATTAATGATAAATTCAATATTAGTGTTGAATTTGGCGCAAGAGTTACATTTATAGATTATATTGATGATGTGAGTAGTAGGTATCCTGACCTGGATGTGCTCCAACGTGAGAGGGGGTCTATTGCAGTTGCATTAAGTTACAGAACCCCGGAAATAACTGGAGAGACTATGCCTAGACGAAGACCGCGCATTAGAGGTAGTGACTGGAATGATTACTACTATGCCGGTGCAGTAAAATTAGGGATAAACATATCAAGCTTGAACAAGCAGAGAGGCACAAAATGTTACTCTTTTTAGTACCTTTAGTTTTGTGATGAGAATTAATGATCCGGAACTTGTTTTGAAAGAATATTGGGGCTACGATAGTTTTCGAGAGCCTCAGTTGGATATTATATTCAATATTTTAAAGGGAAAAGATACACTGGCATTATTACCTACGGGAGGTGGTAAAAGTATCTGTTATCAAGTTCCTGCACTTTGTCTTGAAGGCATTTGTATTGTCATTTCACCATTAATCGCTTTGATGAAAGATCAAGTGAAAAATCTTCAAAAAATTGGCGTACAAGCAGAGGCTGTCTATAGTGGGCTGAAATCTAATGAAATCGATAATATATTTAGTAATTGTATTAATGGGGACATTAAAATTTTGTATTTGTCTCCTGAACGTTTATTAGTTCAGACAACGAGAGAATATTTTAATCAAATGAATATTTCATTTGTTGCTGTCGATGAGGCGCATTGTATATCTCAGTGGGGCTTTGACTTCAGACCATCCTATAGGAATATTTCCTCATTGAGGGAGGAATTCAATCTTAAAGTGCCCATTTTGGCATTGACCGCCACCGCCACTCCTTCAGTGGTATCTGACATTGTTGAGAATCTAAAATTTAAAGATTACAAGAAGTTTAGTATTAGCTTCGCGCGCAAGAACCTAGCGTACAGAGTAGTTAAATCCGAGCAAAAGTTGGATAAAATTCTGGCTGCGGTAAAGAATCTACAAGGTTCAGGAATCATTTATTGTCGGTCCAGGAAAAAAACCATAGAAGTTGCAAAATTCCTCAAAGATCAAGGTATAGAATGTCTTCCCTATAATGCGGGCATGAGCCCTGAACAGCGTGATACATCTCAAAATTATTGGACAAGCGGACGAGTCAAGGTTATTTCTGCAACAACCGCCTTTGGAATGGGCATTGATAAAGGAGATGTTCGGTATGTTCTTCATGTTGATTTACCGGAAAGTCTTGAGGCTTATTATCAAGAGGCCGGAAGAGCGGGCAGGGATGGTGAGTTGAGCTATTGTGCCATATTTTACGGTCCGAATGAATTCAATGATAAAGAAAAGAGATTCAAGGAAAGCATTCCTAGTTTGAGCTTTGTAAAACAGGTATATTTAGCATTAAGTAATCATTATAAATTGGCTATTGGAAGTGGGATGGGAGCTTCATTTGATTTTGATTTACTCTCCTTTTGTACTAAATTTTCATTTCCTCCTCAAACTACTTTGAATGCATTAAAAGCGCTTGAAGCCAGTGATTATTTAAGTATTACAGAATCAGTTTTCACTCCTTCTAAAGTAAAGTTTTTACTCGATCGTTTGGAAATGTATGATTTTCAATTGAGAAATCCTCGATTCGAAAAATTATTGCAAACCATGATGAGATTTTATTCCGGCATTATGAATACGCAAGTTCCAATCAACGAAAACAAAATTGCTCAAACCGTTGGAATATCAGTTGAAAAATTAATTGAAGTATTGAGTTTTTTGGATTCGCACGAAATTTTAGAATTCATTCCGATGTCAAAAGATCCCAAAATCATGTTTAATTGGGACAGACAGTTAGAAAAAAATATCCGAATTGATGAGGACTGGTTTCACAATAAATTCATTGTTGAGCACGAAAGACTTAAGGCAGTTAATGTCTATTTGAATGCTGAGAGATGTAAAAGTCAAATTATTTCCGAGTATTTTGGTGAGGAAAATTCTGAAAAATGTGGGAAATGCAGTTTTTGCGTTAAATGGGAAAAGCAAAACCCTAAGTCGCATATTTCTGAAGTGATCAGCAATAAAATTATTGAAATATTGACCGCAGAAACTTTGGTGATTGAAAAGATTTTGGATAATTTTCATCCCGAAGAGCATGAATTGGTTTCAAGTTTACTTCAAAAGCTTGAAAATGAAGAAAAAATTATCCGGACTTCCGTGGGCACTTTAAGGATCAGGGATGGAAAATGATGTTATTTACTTTACAGTAACTAATGACCTTGTAACTGATCAAAGAATGCAAAGGATTACAGAGTCTTTGGTAAAAAAAGATCGAAAAGTCGTCCTGATTGGTCGAATTTTAAGAAGTGACCAAAAAGCTGAAGAAACTAATAATGGTGTTAAGTGGATTAGATTTAATCTTTTGTTTAACAAAGGAAAGTTTTTTTATTTAGAGTACAATATCCGCTTAGTTCTGTTTTTTCTTTTCAAAAATGTAAAGTCGATTTGTGCCATTGACTTTGATACATTACCTGCTATATATATTTTGAAAAAGATTAAAAAATTCGATTTCATCTTCGATGCGCATGAATATTTTACAGAGGTTCCGGAGCTTAAAGACAGGAAGTTTGAGAAGAATATATGGTCAAAAATAGCTGCCCGCACCATCCCACAAGCACAGCTTTGCTACACAGTTAATGAATCAATTTCTAAAATTTATACTGATCTTTTCAAAAAGAAATTTCATGTCATACGTAATGTTCCTTTGCGTTCAGAACCATCAAAATCTTCCCTCACTGAACCCAAAATTATTTTATACCAAGGGGCTTTAAATGCAGACCGAGGTATTGAAGAGAGTATTTTGGCGATGAATTATTTTCCTCATAATGTACTTTGGATTGCCGGATCCGGTGATATTGAAACAGAACTTAAAGAATTAGTAAAAAACAATAATTTAGAAAACAAGGTAAAGTTTCTAGGGCGATTAGATCCTCAATCATTAAAGGACATTACGTCCCGTGCCTGGGTTGGCTTAAATATTCTGCAAGGTGACAGTTTAAACTACTATTATTCCTTAGCTAATAAGTTTTTCGATTACGTTCAAGCCGGTGTGCCGGGTATAAGTATGAAATTTCCCGAGTATATATATCTAAATGAGGAACATGAAGTAGCTTGTTTATTAGATAGTTGTTCAGTAGATGATATTGTAGTTGCTATCAGGAGATTGGAAGAATATGATTATTACGAAAAATTAAAGAAAAATACTGTGGTTGCTGCCAAGGCATGGAATTGGGAAAAGGAAAGTGAAAATTTATATGCTTTATATGCGGAAATTTAATTTTGAAAAAAAATTATCGCTATGACTTGTAATCTTTAAAGCCAAGTTTATCTAATTTTTCAATTTTTGTTAGCACTTCGTTCTTTAAAGTGGTCTTATACGAGATAATGTTCTGAAGAATTTCCGGGTTTGAAGTTGCAATGATTTGAGCCGCCAAAATCCCTGCATTTTTTGCGCCGTTTAGTGCTACCGTGGCTACAGGAACTCCTCCGGGCATTTGAAGGATGGAGAGAACAGAATCCCAGCCATCGATACTGTTGGACGATTTTATCGGTACTCCGATGACGGGTAGTGGACTCATTGAAGCTATCATCCCGGGCAGGTGGGCAGCTCCTCCGGCTCCTGCTATAATCACTTTTAAGCCTTTTGTGTGAGCTTCCTTGGCATACTCAACCATTCTTTCAGGGGTGCGGTGGGCTGAAACAATGGTCAACTCATAACTAACTTCCAGCGTATCCAGAATTTCTGCCGCGGCTTTCATAATACCTAAATCTGAGTCTGAACCCATTATAATTCCAACTTCCGCCATAAATTTATATTTTAAGCTATAACTCTAAATTTCTTTTTAACAATTTCCATTTTCTCAATTAGCTCCTCCACCTGATCCCCGGTAATCGTAATATGACCCATTTTACGCGCAGGTTTTGTTTCTTCCTTTCCATAAATATAAACATGTACGCCCACAATAGCTAATATTTCCTCCAATCCTTCATATTTAGCTTCTCCGGAGTATCCCGGCTCACCTAAAATATTAAGCATGAGGCTTCGCTCAACCACTCCGGTATCTCCTAATGGAAGGTTTAGGATTCCTCTTAGATGCTGTTGGAATTGGGAAGTATGATTGCCTTTTACGGAATGATGTCCACTATTATGTGGTCTCGGGGCTACTTCGTTTATAAGCAATTGATTATCTTCTGTTAGGAACATCTCAATAGCCAATAAACCACAGATATCAAATGCCTTAATTGTTTGCCTGGCAAGCTCTTCAGCCTGGTTTATTAATTCTTGATTTATTAAGGCAGGGGATAAGAGGTAGTCTACTAAATTCTCCTTTGGATTAAATACCATTTCGACTGCCGGAAAAGTTTTTAAATCGCCTTTACTGTTACGACAAGCGATCACTGCTAATTCCTTTTGTATTTTGACCTTTTCCTCAATAACAAGAGGTGCATCTAACAAATTTTCCAGATCTTCCTCATTATTGATTACAAAGACGCCTTTTCCATCGTAGCCTCCCGTTCTAAGTTTTGCAACAAATGGAATCTCAATTGATTTGCTTTCTATTTTTACCTTTAGCTCTTGGAGATTTTCAACGAGCTGAAACTTGGAGGTCGGTAATGAATGACTCTTATAAAATTGTTTTTGAATACCTTTATCTGTAATAATATCTAAAGCAGCAGGGGAGGGATGGACTATTATACCTTCCTTCTCCAATTGCTTTAAGGCAGACACGTTAACATTTTCAATTTCAATAGTTAAGATGTCGCAATCTCGAGCAAAATTTATAACATCGTTGTAATCCAGAATATCACCCACCGTGAATTCAGATACATAGCCATAGGCCGGACTTTTTATGCTTTTGTCCATCGCTTTAATATGAAGATGCCAGTCAGAAGCAGCCTGTCCTAACATTTTCCCAAGCTGACCTCCACCCAAAATTCCTACCTTAATATTATTTTGCATCAAGAAAAATTTTCACAAAGATAGAAAAGCGATTAAAATGCGAGAGCATATCATGTAGTAATATGATATGTTTTTAATATTTTTGAGCATTAGACACTAAAAGAAATAATGGATGACTAGTTATTTGTTAAAAAATGGTTTGATCTTTAATGAAGGAAAGTATTTTCACTCCGATATACTTATTATAAATGGAAAAATCGAAAAAATTGATTCCAATATTTCTCATGCTAATGCAACAATTATTGAATGTGAAGGCAGATGGATATTGCCTGGAATAATTGACGATCAGGTTCATTTTCGCGAACCTGGATTAACCCATAAAGCGGAAATATATACAGAAGCAAAAGCTGCAGTAGCAGGTGGAGTCACCAGTTTTATGGAAATGCCCAATACAGTTCCTAACACGCTC
Source organism: uncultured Saprospiraceae bacterium (assembly GCA_937894165.1). GTDB lineage: Bacteria > Bacteroidota > Bacteroidia > Chitinophagales > Saprospiraceae > CALCSX01. Next base: position 17,584 of record CALCSX010000237.1, read on the forward strand.
ACGCAGGCTTTGC
>CALCSX010000238.1 GCA_937894165.1 uncultured Saprospiraceae bacterium
TCGATGATTATGCAGTGGGGGTGTATGCGATAGTGATGGTGATGGCGAATGTGATTAATATTCCAACAGTAGCTATTGGAAGAATTGCAAGTCCAATTATTTCATCTCATTGGAAAAATAATGACTTATCCGGAATAGAAGATATTTATAAAAAATCGTCACTTAATATTGCATTTGTAGGTTTAGTGATTTTCAGTTTGATATTTATTAATTTAGGTGATTTGACAGCTATTATGCCGGGTGAGCTAGATGTTTATGAACTTCATATAATATTCTTATTGATTGGGGGAGGGAAGCTTATTGATGTTATATTTAGCTTAAATTCTCAAATTATTATGTTCTCTGAGAAATTTAGATATAATTTGTATTTTTTAATGATTCAGGCAATCTTAAATATTTTATTTAACTATTATTTTATTAATCTATATGGACTTGCAGGCGCGGCATTAGCGACATTTCTATCTTTAGTGATTTTTAATATTTTCAAGTTTTGGTTTTTAAAATATTATTATAAAATGGATTTCATAACACAGAATTTGATTGTAACTTTGATAATTGGTGTTATTACTTTGTTGATTTGTTATTTTGTACTTTTTCCTTTTTCACCATTTATTAATATGGTGTTGAGAACTAGTTTATTCCTTACTTTGAATATTCTAGCTTTGTTTTTGTTTAAATTCAATCCTGAGTTATTTGAAATCGGACGGAAATTGATAATAAAATATCGTCTTTAAATATTATATTAACTTGAATGATTAAGATATTTGATTTGTAAATTGTTATTTAAAGTCTAAGTATTGATTGAGTTTTCCTATGCATAGTGTATTATATTTCTAAATTTGCGTAATCATAATTGAAATAGGTATGTCGAAAAGTTTTGAATATTGGAATAATCTCTCGAAAAAGATAAAAAGCCCAACAGAAACAAAAAATAAAAGACCTGATACCTCCGACTTGGAAGTAGATTTTTTGTTAAAATTTCTCAGGAAAACCGATGATATTTTAGATGTTGGAAGTGGTACGGGTTTAATAATAAATAAATTAGCTGACAAAGTTGAAAGTATCACTGCTGTTGAAAAATTTGAAGGGTTTACAAAATTTATAAGCAATGCCTCAAATATTTTAGTAATAAATGCTGATATTATTGGCTTTAAAATCCGTAAACAATTTGATACTGTTCTCTTACTAGGCGTGGCTCAGTATTTCTCTGCTGTGGATGTTGTAGAAATTTATAGGAATTTATTTGAAATGACTAAACCTGGTGGGTATTTAATAATTAGAAACCATTGCGGTTTAGAAGTCAGTAAAACTGTGAATGGATTTTCAGAGGAGTTAGGAACAGAATACTTTGCTGAATATCGACACGTAGAACTAGAGAAGAGATTAATTCAAGGGGTTGGATTTTCTGAAATTGAGGTATTCGATATTTTGCCCGATACAATTAATGTTTGGAAAGATACTAAGCATTTCTTTTTTGTATGTAAAAAATAGTTTTAATGAAAAGAGCTTTTTGTTTTGACCTTGATGGCACACTAACTGAGGAGGAAATATTACCGGAAATATCTAGATCATTAGGGATTTTTGAAGAAATTGAAATCTTAACAAAAATAACGATGCAAGGTCTATTGACATTTGATAAGTCTCTTAAATTGAGGGTTAAGCTTTTATCATCCATTCCTATATCTGAAGTTAATAAAATTGTTTCTAGAATAAAGATCAATCACCAATTAAAAGAATTTGTTAACCAAAACTCAGAGAATTGTTATATAGTTACAGGCAATTTAGATGTTTGGATCGATAGATTTGTTAAGAGCAATTTTGGATGTCAATACTTTTCTTCAAATGCAGATTATAAGGAGGATACACTTCTTGGTTTATCTAAAATATTGCATAAGTCGTCTGCTATAGAAGAATTAAGATCATCATATGAGTCTATTGTTGCTATTGGAGATGGAATGAATGATTGTTCAATGTTTGAAGCAGCAGATATAGGAATTGCATTCGGTGGTGTTCATCCTCCCGTACCGATGCTAATACAATTGTCAGATTACGTTTGTTATGATTCTAAATCGATTTTAACTCTTTTAACTTCTTTAAATAAGGTCAATGAGAAAAATTAATAATGCTGTTATCTGTGCGGCGGGTATAGGTAGTAGGTTAGAACTAGATATGCCTAAATGCTTAGTAGAAGTAAATGGTCATAAAATTATTTATTATCTATTGAAAGTTTTAGAAAACGTACCTAATATTAGAGTAGTAGTTGGATTTAGAGAAGAAGAGGTAATAGATTTTGTAAGATCAATCAGAAGTGATGTTGTTTTTGTAAGAAATCCAAATTATAGATCAACGACTAATGCCTACAGTTTATATTTAGGCTCTAGAGACCTGACTGAACCTTTTATAAATATTGATGGTGATAACTTAATTACAAAATACAATTTCAAATTATTTGAAGAAGCGATAGAAGTAAATAAAGAATTAATTGGAGTTACTAAATCTTTTACTGAAGATGCAGTGTATACCAAATTGGATGCTAGCGGCCAAGTAATTGAATTTTCCAGACAAAAGATTTCAGATTTTGAATGGACCGGAATTGCATATTTTTCAAATATCAAAATAAGCAAGGATGGTAAATATATCTATCAAGAGCTTGAATCGAAATTGCCGGTAAAATCTTGTATAATTGAATGTTTTGAAGTCGATACCCCTCAAGATCTTGAATTTGTTTCGCAAAATTTTATTTTTGATGGTAACTAAAAATGTTTATAAAGCCGATGAAGAAGGTTTAGAATTATCAAAAAAATTGTGTTTTGAATTATTATTAATAGTAGATAGAATTTGTCGTGAGAAAAAAATCGAATATTGGCTAGATGGTGGAACTTTATTAGCTGCAACTAGGCATAAAGGTTTCATCCCTTGGGATGATGATATTGATATTTGCTTAATTTTTTCTGAATATGAAAAATTAATAGAGGAATTAAAGGTTTTTTGCAACAATAGCAGTAAACATATTTTGTTTCATTCAGATTCTCCATTAAAATATTGCCATGACTTTTTTGGGAATACTGAATTTTTAAGAGATGGCATTACACCTGTAAGAATAGATATTATCCCTGTTAAGATTTTGCCGAATGATCCCGAACAATTGAGTATTGATAGAAGTCTTGCTAATATATATAGTTATTATTTTCAAGGATTTTTTAAAGTTCCATCCGAAGTGATGGATATACACTTTTCCTTTTTACCCGAATCTTTTAAGGATAGATTAGCCAAAAGAAACTCCTTTATAGATTTTTATTCAACCTACATGAGGTCGATTTCCTATATAATACAAAATCCAGAAACCCGTGTGGTAAATTATTCTTTCAATGATGCGAAGGTTAAAAAAAATAGACCTTACTATAATTTTAATGACATATTTCCATTATCAACCGTAGTATTTGAAGGTTTAGAATTTCCGGCTCCTAGAAATATACATAATTATTTGATTATCCTTTATGGTGAAAATTATTTAACTCCTCCTCCGATAACTTTAAGAAAATCACATTTTCAAAGGCTATATAAAAGTAATATTTCAAAAAATAAGATTAAGTTTTTATTAAATTTGTTTTATTATTATGGATTTTTGAATTTGAACTTACCAAAAAAAGAAAATAATTATTCAAATCTTTTATCTTTGATTTTTAATTTCATTTCATTTAATTTTAAATTAGTAATAAATTTTCAATTTAAATTATTGGTTTGTCTATACAGGTATTCTTATTTTAAATTGAATAGATAAAAACTAATGCGTTATAAACTAATTTTTTAACTAAGAATACATTTGCTTTGCTATGAAAAATCTACTAGTGTTTGCATGTTTATTGTTATTTCATCATTTGGGAATGTAATACTAGCAGATCAAACCTATATTTCAAATAGTAATACAATAACCAATGGTATGGATGTTGTGAAAAGTTTGAACCCTGTCGCTTTTACACGGGTTTCGGAAAACGAATCCGATTTAGATTTGGATGACAATCTACATACTGGTTTTATAGCTCAAGAAATAGAAACATTATTGCCTCATCTAGTCACCACTACTAGTACTGAAAAATCAGTAAATTATAGTGAATTAATTCCATATCTGGTTAACGCAATTAATGAATTAAATACTGAAATCGAAGAAATAAAAGATGGAATTGTCAGAGTAAAACCACAAACTTCAAATAATGATATCACATTTGTGATTTCACCAAATCCAACAACCAGCGATATTAAAGTTAGGCTTAGTAAAACAATTAATGAACCTGTTCAGATTATTTTTTACAACTCAAATGGTCAAAGAGTCAAATCAATTGATTTGAATGGTATTTATAAGGAAGAAAATATTTCCCTTCATGAATTGGCACAATGGGCATATATTTTGAAAATTGTTGGAGCAACTACTAATCTTGAAGGTAAGATTGTAAAGTATTAATAATTTTCTAATAAAAATTTTAGAGGAAATTAAATTCGATAATATTGAAATATTTAATTTCCTCTTTTTTATTAAGTCACTTTCTTATTATACCTCCATTCCTCCCCAAAAATACTATCTTTATTCCTCTAAATTTGAGGTAAAGAATCCCTATGCAGGTATTAGGAAACCAAGGCATTCAACATAATTTACTCACACTTACC
>CALCSX010000239.1 GCA_937894165.1 uncultured Saprospiraceae bacterium
GAAATATTTGGGAGTTAAAAACGCCAGGAGTAAAATCTAACAATCAAGTCGTTATGGTGTAGATAGGCACCGCAGAGGCGCAGAGGTCGCAGAGGGGTTTTGGTGAGGCAAAACAAGCACATTTGCAAACTTGCGCTGGCAGAAGGACTTTCGAACCATTAAGGCATTAAGGATTTCATTAAGGGTATCCCGCAGATTTCGCAGAATGCCCCTTTCCTTTTATTTTTAATATATTTCAAATATAGTTTGACCCACTCCGGGGTCAGGATTTTTAGGAAAACACGATTTAGGAAATACACAGTGCTTATCTTACAAATGGGTAGATAAATCATGTGTTCAACTCCCTACGGAGTTGCCGGCATTTTATGTTTGGACCCCGAGTTACAGCCTTTCAGGCTTTACTCGGGGTTATTGATATTTTACTCCTACGGAGTATTATTCTGAACTAAATTTGAGAAGAAACCCGAGTATTCGATACCTACGGCATCGTAAAAACTTTTTATTAATTTTCTACCCATATTTAGTGCCTAAGGACACTAAATTCTTATAATTCAAGAAATTTGAATCAGATCTATTAACCAGTAATTTTAGCCTATTTAAATCAGAGTCAGAATTTAGTTTTGATGAAATAAGGAAGCATAGCTCTCCACGTAGGCCAATCGTGAGCCATGTCAGGTCCCCAAATATCCAGCGAGTGTGGTATGTTCTTGGAGTGAAGAATTTGAGAGAGTTTTTGGGAAGCAACCGGGCTTTCGTAGCTGCCTGAGCCGGAACAAACTACTATTTTGCCTGAATTTTGTATTTTTGGCAAGTACTCCTTATCGTTCAAGCCCGGAAGATAGTGAACCGGTGAGTTGAAATAACAAATATCATCAAAATAACCATCCGTATAATCTGTGAGATCGTAAACACCACTCATAGCGATGGTGCCATTGATCAAATCCGGTCTTTTGAAAAACATATTCGCGGCGTGAAGTGCTCCGAGGGAGGCACCAGTGGTGATGATATCCGTGTTTTGGCTGGTGTGATTTTTGATGAAAGGTATAACTTCCGAGAAAACATATTGGTTGAATTGTTCGTGGCGCATAGCCTTGTGATTGGGCATCATCCTTCTGTTCAACCAGCTTTCAGAATTTATACTATTAATACTGAAAACTTTGATTCTACCTTCTTCTATCAATGGCTTGAGTGCATCGATCAACTGAAATCTTTCATACTCCAGATAGTCCGCTGCAGCTGTCGGCAACATAAGTAGCGCGAACCCGAAATGACCATAAACAGCGATTTCCATGTTTTTATTCAGGTTGGGGCTCACCCATTGATGTATTTCTTTTTTCATTGCGAAGTTTTGAAGGTGTAGAATAATTAAAATGTTCTACTCGGAGTAGTTACTCAAATTTAAAATTATAAATCGGAAATTATAATTTTATGGAAGGAAGATAGTGATTTTTTTTTAAAAATATTTTTTGAGCTGCGAGCCTCTAGCTTTGAGCTGTGAGCTGTGAGCTGATCATAAGAAGGTGATTACGCTTATAATAGATAGTATTCGTTTCGTTTTTCTATAGTTTTTGGAGCTGCGAGCCTCTAGCTGTGATCAGGGAGTTTGATATTAATAAAAAATCAAATTTTAAGTGGGGATATCATCTTTTAATTTTGAATGCAGAGATTATGGTCTGTAATTTGTACGGAAATAACCATCGGTCACCAATATCGTATCGGAACATTCGTGGTTTACCGCCCTGAATTTAAAATTTCCTTCAATTATTTTATTTTCTTTCTCAATTACATTTATGTCTAAAATATTTAGATAGGTAGTATCCAATTCGTATATCCGACATGATAGACTTGGGCAATATGAAGGGGCACATATAATTACGCTTCTTTGATATGTTAATTCATTAATGCCTATTTGGATTCCACCCCCACTTATTTTTGCGAATTTAATGGAATGTGTTTTACCAGCAGCTCCAATTTCAAATCCTTTATTATCATCATAATATTGACATTCCACCTTTGTACAACCTAATCCAGGAATAGAAGATTCACAATAGGCATGCTTAGAATGAATAGTATTTGTTTCATTTTTTAGTAGTTTTCTAGTAAAGCTGTGAGCTATGAGCCGCTGGCTGTGAGCAGATTAACTTCAAGAGTGCGGCCTTAATTGATTGGATTTCTTTTTGTTTGAAAAGTCCTGCAATTTTATAGCTTTTCGTAAAATTAAATACAACATAACACATAAATATACGAACATTTTCGATTCCCTTTTTTGCAGATATCGATAATAATCATATTTAATTTTCTCTAATAATAATAAATTCTAGTTAGTAAAACAGAAAATTAGCATCCAATCAAGAAGCATTTCCGTAAATTATGTGGAGTCAAACAGCATTCATGATCAAGATAAGTTAATTTCCTTCAGGGATAGTAGAAATTACTCTGAATAGACAATTAAGAATGGAATGTGCTTGTATTCCGAATAATAGTGTTTAATTTTGTATTTTTTTAAATAGATATTCATAGATGTTGGAAAAAACGAAGGAGCGGCCAAAGATAACGAGGGAGGGATTGAAGAATGTCGTTAAGATTTTCAAGTATATAAAGCCTTATCATTGGTATTTTATCTTGGGTCTAGTGATGTTATCCCTGAGTAGTTTGATATTTATGATATTTCCGGGGGCGGCAGGGGAGATGGCGAATACTGCCAATGGAACTCCGAAATTCGAGAATATAACTGTACGTGATTATGGTTTGATTTTCTTGGTCATCTTAGTCATTCAGGGAATATTGTCCTACTATCGCGCGGTGCTTTTCGCCCATGTGAGTGAAAGAGGGATGGCGGATATACGAAAAAGCTTATTTGATACGATTATACATCAATCTGTGCATTTTTTCGAAGAGAGAAGAGTGGGAGAGTTGACAAGTAGGATCACCACGGATGTAGAGCAGCTTCAAAGTGCTTTTAGTATTACATTGGCAGAATTTCTGCGGCAAATAGTGACTTTGGTGGCGGGAATTGCAATTTTAGCATGGTTGGCACCTCAATTATCATTGGTGATGCTCCTAACCTTTCCTTTTATTGTGATTTTGGCTATATTTTTCGGCAAATATATCAGAAGAATGTCCAAAACGAGACAGGATTATTTGGCAGGTGCGAATACAATAGTCGAAGAGACTTTTCATAATTTCATGGTGGTGAAATCTTTTACCAATGAATGGTATGAACGAATTCGCTACGGTAAGTCTATCGATGAAATAGTGCAGATTTCAATCAAGTTTGCCAAGTTGCGTGGCTTGTTTTTTATTTTTATCATCACCATTCTCTTTGGAGGGATATTTTTTATCCTTTGGAGAGGGGCTGTGATGGTGGAGCAGGGGATAATGCAGGTGGGCGATTTATTTTCCTTTATTATTTATACCGGAATTATTGGTGCAGCTATAGCAAGTTTGGGGACTTTGTATACTCAATTGGCGAGTGCGGTGGGTGCGACCGAGCGAATTTTAGATATTTTAGATTCTGAGCCGGAGTTGGATCCTGTGACATCAAAGGTGGGCGAGAAGCTGAGTTTGAAGGGAGATGTGGAGTACAGAAATTTGAAATTTGCTTATCCCGGTCGACCGGATATTGAGGTTTTGAACAGCATTAATTTGACGATCGAAGCCGGATCGAAGATAGCTTTGGTGGGTTCTAGCGGAGCGGGAAAATCGACATTAATACAATTGTTGATGAGGTTCTACCAGCCTGTGGGAGGGGAAATATTAGTGGATGGTAGACCGATCATGGAGTATAATTTGAAAGCTTACAGGAATAATTTTGCTATTGTACCCCAAGAGGTGATACTTTTCGGTGGCTCGATAAGAGAAAATATTTCTTATGGAAATCCAAATGCCAGCGAGGAGGAAATCATGGAGGCTGCACGTCAGGCCAATGCGTTTGATTTTATAGCAGGATTTCCTGAAGGATTTGATACGATTGTGGGTGAGAGAGGGATTAAGTTGTCAGGAGGCCAGAAGCAGCGGATAGCTATAGCGAGGGCAATTTTGAAAAATCCTGCTATTTTGATTCTTGATGAAGCTACTTCCTCGCTCGATGCCGGTTCGGAGAGGGTGGTTCAAGACGCCTTGGACAAATTAATGGAAGGACGAACTTCGATCATTATTGCCCATAGGCTGGCTACGATCCGTCAAGTGGACCGAATTTATGTTATTGACAATGGTGGGATTGCTGAATCCGGTACACATGAGGAGCTATTGCTGAATGATTCCGGTATTTATGCGCAACTGGCGAAATTACAATTTGATATTCCCGTAAATTCTTAATTCTTCAAAAATTGGTAGAGATTCTCGAAAATTTTAATCTAAAAGAATATAACACCTTTGGTTTGAACGCCAAGGCTAAGTTTTTTGCCCAATTTTCAAGTGTCGAAGAGCTAGTCGAGCTTTTAGACAGGGTTGGGCAAGATAAGTTTATGATTTTAGGAGGAGGAAGTAATATACTACTTATCAATGATTTTGATGGATGGGTTCTGTTAAATAGGATTGAGGGGAGGGAAATTACGTATTTAGAGGATGAAAAGGTTTTGGTTTCATTGGGCGGAGGCGAAAATTGGCATGAATGTGTATTATGGGCTTTGGAGAATAATTTTTCGGGTTTAGAGAATCTTTCTTTGATTCCTGGATGTGTAGGGGCGTCTCCCATTCAGAATATTGGGGCATACGGAGTGGAGTTGAAAGATATTTTTGTGAGTTTAGAGGCATTGAATTTCGAGACTAGGGAGGTTGAGGTGTTTAATTTGGAATCTTGCGATTTTGGATATAGAGATAGTTTTTTCAAAAAGGAAGGGAAGGGGAAATATGCGATTCTTAGGGTGCAATTGATGTTATCTAAGAATTTTAGCCATGTGAATGTTTCCTACGGGGCGATTCAAAATATTTTGAATAAAAAAAATATTGTGGAACCAAATGCCAAGGATGTGAGTGATGCAGTTATTGCCATTCGGCAGAGTAAACTTCCTGATCCAAAGAAATTGGGCAATGCGGGTTCATTTTTTAAAAATCCGGTAGTGGAGGAAGTCCTTTTTAATCAAATTCGCGAGGAGTATCCTGAAATCCCTCATTACCCTTCGGGAAATAATTTTGTGAAAATACCTGCGGGCTGGTTGATAGAAAAGGCCGGTATGAAGGGGGTAGTGTATGGGAATACGGGATCACACAAGGATCAGGCTTTGGTAATAGTGAATTATGGAGAGGCAAGTGGGGAGGAGATTTGGGGACATGCAGAGCGGGTGATAGATGCTGTTAGTGAGCAGTTTGGGATTGAGTTGCAAGCGGAGGTGAATATAGTGGGGTAATTGATTTGAAGATTATATGATTTTATGATTATATGATTTGAAGATGATATGTTTTGAGAATTATAAATGTGTATTCGGCCCACTCCGGGGTCGGAGGTTCATTGTCTGGATTTTTCTAACATAATTTGATCCACGCTGTGGGTCATTTAATTATGAATTGGAAGGAATTTCGAGGTAGGAAGGTAGGTAGGCTATTTCAATAGAGATTATTTTATTTGTAAATTAGTATGTGCATTTAAAAAATTGCGCCAGCAAGGGAATTTGAAGATGATCGTATTGGGAGATGTTGAGTGTTGAGCAGAAATTTTATTTTCCTCGAAAAATTGTGGGTATAGATAAATAGCTATCTTTCATTTTGTATTTTGTCCAACAATAAATACAATTTTGAAATGAAAATAATATTTAGCCTCCTAATAATTAATATCTTCTTGCTTTCAGCTGATTTATCCGGGCAAATGATAAGTCCTAAGCAATATTTTGGCTATGAGATAGGTGAGAAATTTACGTACCATCATAAAGTGGTCGATTATTTTGAGCATGTATCAGAAAACTCTGAATTTGTGAAGATAGAACAATATGGTGAAAGTTACGAGGGGAGACCGTTGTTGGTAGCTTATGTAGGCAGCCCTGAAAACATTGCCAATTTGAAGGCGATTTCCAGCAGCAATAGAAGCCGGGCATTACTCGAAGAGGGTGAAATATTGAAAGATCAGCCAATTATTATTTGGTTGAGTTATAATATTCATGGAAATGAGGCGGTGTCGGTGGAAACTGCGGTCAAAATGCTGTATGAACTTGCCGGTAATGCCAAAACAAAATATGCTAATTGGCTGGAAAAGGCAGTCATCGTAATAGATCCATGTCTAAACCCTGATGGGCACACTCGCTACGTTCAATTCTTCAACGAGAAAGTAGGTTTTAAACCTAATGTAAATTTATTTACACAAGAGCATCATGAGCAATGGCCTGGGGGAAGACCAAATCATTATTTGTTTGATTTAAATAGGGACTGGGCTTGGCAAACCCAAAAGGAATCGAAACACAGAGGAGTTCTTTTTAATCGCTGGATGCCGCATGTTCATGTTGATTTTCATGAAATGGGAATTAATGAGTCCTATTTTTTTGCCCCCTCTGCAGAACCGATACATGGGGATTTCAGTGAGTGGCTAAGGGAGTTTCAGAATTCTGTGGGCAAGCAAATCGGTGATTCTTTTGACAGGAATAATTGGTTGTATTTTAAGGGAGAATGGTTTGATCTATTATATCCGTCCTATGGTGATACTTATCCTGCTTTCAATGGGGCAGTGGGTATGACTTTTGAGATGGGCGGATCGGGGAGAGCCGGACTTGCGGGGGTAAATAAGGAGGGTGATACGGTGAGTTTGAAAAGTCGGATAGACCACCATTATTTGGCGGGAATGAAGACTATTGAAGCGAGTATTAAATCGTACGATAAGTTACTTGAAAATTTTGAGGAATTCTTTTCCAAAGCCGATACAAAGCCCGGTGGTAAATTCCTTTCTTATATTGTAAGGAATGATAATGCTGATAATGTGAGAAGATTGGAAGAATTTCTAAAAATGCATGAAATTAAGTTTGGTTATCTTGGTTCGGACTTAAAAAAGGCGACATATTATTCTTATAATTCTGATGCCGAAGTTAAGGAAGAAATGAAAACCGGCTCTTTAGTTATTCCTGCCGCTCAGCCTAAAGGTACGCTGTTGAAGGTGTTATTCGAGCCTAAAACATTTCTCTCGGACTCCAATACTTACGATATTACAGCCTGGGCTTTGCCTTATGCGATGGGTTTAAATGCCTTTGGTTCTGAAAAGGAAGTTGTTTATTTGGAGAAAAAGCCTTCCAAAGAAAAATTGATAGAGGAAGACAGCATAACAGCGATCGCCTATGGATTGCAGTGGAAAAGTGTTGAAGATGCGGCTTTTTTAGCTGCGGCAATGCAGGAGGGGATTTTTCCAAGAGTCGTTAATAAGCCAATGAGAATTGGGGAAAGGACATTTGATCGTGGTTCTCTGATTTTCACAAAAGCTAAGCATGAAGTCAAGCGAAAAGATTATGATGAGGTTTTAATGAATCTAGCTCATCAACATAAGCGAGATCTAACTCCTCTGATTTCAGGTTATTCTGAGACCGGACCGTCCTTGGGCTCGGTAGATATAAGGAAGATGACAATGCCGCATGTCGGATTATTGAGTGGGGAGGGGACGGATCCCAATAATGTCGGGGAAATATGGCATTTCTTCGAAATGGAGTTAGACTTTCCGATTAGTCTTTTGGGGAGCAATCAAGTGAGCGAGAAGGTTTTAGATCAATTAGATGTGTTGATAATGACAGGGGTGTCGCAACGGGCTTTGAATGATAATGTCTTGAAAATGGTGGAAAAATGGGTTGAAAGTGGCGGTCGGCTTATTGCAATAGAGAAAACACTGGAAGTTCTTGCCATTTCGGGTCAATTTGGGATAGAAATGAAAGCGGATGAAACGGAGCAGGATACAAGTTCGAATTTAAAAATAAAAAATTATTCTGATCGTGTAGCCGAGTATATAACTAATAATGCTGCCGGGTCTATCGTGAAGGTCCAATTGGACAATACGCATCCTTTGGCATACGGGTATAGAGATGAGTATTTTGCTTTGAAGACATCCAATGATTTGTTTGCCGGACTGGAAGATGGCTGGAATGTAGGAATTTGTACTGAATATCCGGTCATCAGCGGTTTTGTCGGTAAAGGGTATCAGGGAAAGATGAAGGATTTCATGACGATGGGCGTAGAGAAGCGTGGGGAGGGAAATATTATTTATTTTTCAGAGAATCCGATTTTCAGGTCTTTTTGGCATGCGGGTAAGTTGATGTTGTGTAATGCTGTATTTTTGGTCGAATAATTAGCTCTGGGAGAAAAGCACAATTACTGCGTTAATTTCGAATTTGAATCAGTTATTTATTTATTATAAACTACTTGGATTCAAATTCTTCGAAAGCCTTGTCTTTGAGCTTTTCTTCTCAGAGCTAAGGAAATATTTTTAAAGCTCAAATAGGGTGTGTCTAAAATAAATTACCTCATTTTAATTCAATTAAGAAGTTTATTTAATAGGTGGTAGATGTGTTCAACTCCCTACGGAGTTGGAGGAATTGCTTGTTTTACCCCGAGTTGCAGCCTGAAGGCTTTACTCGGGGTTATTGATATTTAACTCCTACGGAGTAATCCTTTAAACACA
>CALCSX010000240.1 GCA_937894165.1 uncultured Saprospiraceae bacterium
GAAATTATCTAAGTTAGTTTCTTGTGAACGTATCAAAATCTTTCCCTCGGAATTAATAATTGTATAGGTGCCGAACGCTTTCTGGTTCTCCGCTTTAACAGTTAACCATTCTGAAGCCGGGTTAGGAAATATTTGAAAACCATTTATTATGCTTTTTTCATTCACCCCTGTTAATCTATCTACTACTATTGTTGTAGATATTTGACAAGACTTGGAATCCGTAATAGTTACGACATAATTTCCTGCTGGTAAATTAAATAATTGATTTGAATCGATTTCTGGAAAGTCTTTCCATTCATATGAATATGGTGGAATACCACCTGCCACTGCAATAGATGCAGTCCCATTTCCTGTATTATTAATATCGGGAGTAGAAGAGGTTTCTACTGACAAAGCGATTGGATCCAAGATCTGAATTGATCTCACAACATAACCACCTACTTGGTCGTAAATAGTAACAAAGTATTCACCCGATTCAAGATTTTGTAAAGTACTGTTTGAACTTGGTGGTAATCCTTCCCATTGATATGTATAGCCACCCTCGCCGTCCAAAAATTCAACAGTTATAGAGCCATCGTCTCCACCAAAACAACTTATTGCCCTAATTTGGACAAGGTTAGCTTCAATAGGAGTATATTCCGGATTATGACCTAATACTGTTATGCTTCCATCAATAGGAGAAGATATGATCAAATTTTCATCACTCAAACTCAGATTTCCTTCATAACCATGCAAAATATTAACAATTTCCATAGTCTCTATATCGCATATTACTACAGTCTCTTGACCACTAAAAGCTACAATATAATCATTTGCCACAGGCTGATATAAACCCCTTAATCCCTTTCTTTCCCATGTTATTTCACCCGATTTAGCATCTACGCGCATAAGTTTAGATGAATTACCGATGTAAAGATTTCCATTATGTAGTGCAGGTATGCATCGAAATAAACCATTTCCCTCTTGACTAATTGTCCAATTTATTTCCTTTGTCTCCAAATTAAATGCATAAACATAATCCCTCATTGATAATATAACCTGATTGTTTACAGAATCTATCACCGGACTACCTAGCAATTTATAACCATGCGAGTGAAATGGGATTTCGTTAGCCGCCAATCTATAGTATAAATCCCCTGAGCGACAAAATTCTTTACATGACCATAAATAGTGTCATTGTAAACGCACGGATTCCAACTGTGATATAAATTTTGAGTTATATCATATCTCCACATTAACTCTCCTGTCAATGCATCATAAGCTCCTATTGTGGTGGTGAATCTACCTTCAACTATATAAATTATTCCATTTTCAACTATTGGACCGTTCACTTCATTGAATTGAGCTTCATAAGGTGTTTCCCATTCTAAATCTCCGGTTTCTAAATCATAACACACTAAGCTACTATTGATAGTGTTCGTAATTTGCACATAAATTTTCCCATTGGCATACACAGGAGTAGAAACTTGACCCATAATATCATATGTCTTATACCATTTTGTCTCTCCTGTTTCTATATCAACACAGAATAAATATTGGATATCCTGCCATAAAGATATTCGAGAAGCATAAAACATATATTTATCCACACTTATAGCTCTTGTAGTCACATTGCCGGGATTAATATTTCTATATTTGATCTCTATAGGATAGGTAAATGTTGAATTACTATTTGCTGATGTATTTAATGAATTCCCGCTAAATGATGCCCATTCTGAGGAACTATTTCCCATTACCGAAAACTCATAACTTTCAACTTTACTACTTTCCCCATTTACATTTTGAACATGGAAGTTTATAGTATGACTTCCGATACTCAAATCTTTTGTCGGAATGATCAGACTAAATGAATAGATTCCACTCTCTTGATCAAGTGTCAATTGCGTTTTACTCCCATCTGATTCTATGTTATCAACATAATATTTTAATTCAAAATCCTCCCATTCACCAAGTTTAATAGAAATGGGAAGATTACCATTAATTTTTAATTGTTGACCTTTAAACACCTGGAGAGGCTTATCTTTTAACTGTATTCCCAGGTCAATTAAGTCTCTTTGTCCACTAGAATCTATCGTTATTTGTACTTGATTTAAATCCAAGAATGTAGAACATGAAATTATTTCTGCTTTTGAACTTGGTAATATTATAAATGCTGTAAATAATAGATTTATCAAAAATAAATAACCTTTCATACTACTCTTATGTGGAATTATTGAAAAAATTTCTGAATCATTTGCAAGATAAAAATAATTATGTAATTAAAAGACTTTCTAAATTGCGATATAAGCAATTCATTAAATTTTGTGAAATGGTTTGGGCGTGCCCCTAGCGGGTCGGGCTATCCGTTTCAAGGCCTTGCTCCTTCCTCACTTCAGCCTTTCCACTGCTATCCCTCACGCGGGAAGTCAGAAATCGATACACTGAAATAGTCGATAAGTGATTGGTTTTATTTTGTTTTTTATGTGAGTTGCCATCATCATTTATGACGCCATCCAAAAAATTTAACGACTATTTGACGTCTAACTTAAAGTTGCTAAAGTTGACATATGGAAATCCAGATAATCATTTAGAACGATGTTGCGCTTTAGAATTATTTTACAGTGACATAATAGAAATGCGACCATGCATTCTGTCAAAGTTTGTAATGTTCTACCCCAAGGTATTTATGTCGTTCTACTCTTCGATTGATTTTACCACATCAAAATAGTCATATTTAACCATTACCCAAGAATCCAAATTTGCATAATAACTTATTCTTTTTACTAGAAGTTCTCGTTGATCATAAAAGATATTTGTATACAACATTTCATTGTTTCTAATTTTTAAAACTTCAGAATTATCTACTACCTGATCACTAGAAAGATTTTTATTGATTGTTCTAACTAATTTCAATCCTGAATTTTGATAATTTTCAAATATCTGCACTCTATCCTCAATAATATCCTTAACAACAGGATACTTTTTTTTCTTCTTTTTACCTCTTGAAGTAAATTTTCGAATATGATAAGTCTTTTTGCCCGTTCTATCGTATTTTATTTTTTCAAAACTTTTGTAATTTCCTGTTCTATATATCCGTTCTAATTTCTTGCCCCTTTTATATTTATAAGTAGTATACCAGTTTGGTTCCGTGTCGCTATCATTAAAGTAATCTATTCTTATAGGTCTTTTTTCTTGATCATAACTGGTTTTCTTTGTAAGAATTTGTCCGTTATTTATTTTTATAATTCTGACTGCTTCCAATGTATCAAATATATATTCATACGTATTTAAGTTTATGATAACAGTTGAATCATAATGTTCGACCTTTTCTGGTTTGCCAAAATTATTGAAGAAAGAGCGAAAAAAGAGGCTAGTATCCTTTGGAGATTCTGAATTAACTAAATATGCTTCAACATATTTAATTCTATTATCTTTAATAGATTTGGAATTATCAAAGAATTGAGCATTTAAAGGTTGTAAACCTATCAATAAAATAACAATAACCAAGGTTGTGAGCATCATACAATTTGTATAAAAGAATTTCCACCATAAATTTCAGCCAATTTACTACTTCAAACCTAAATTTTATCATTGTGTTAAAAATATTGAAGATAAACCAGAGCTCACGGCTAGCAGCTCAAAGCAATAAGGTCACACTCCCACATAAAACTAAATCCACTTACTACTTTCCCACTTACGACTACTTGAAATAGACTTACGACTTTCCGACTTACGACTCCCCTCACTTACAACTTACGACTCTCCCACTTACGACTATAAATGAACATCCACCCCCTTCTTATTGTCATATATCAATGGCCTCCAACTCCAAAATATCCCCCACCGAATCCTTCTACCTCTCCAAAGGCTGGAACATACAGCGCTTTCAGCGAGAAATGGAATCCGCCATCCTGAAAAAGAAAAGCGGCATACTCAACGCCCCCACAGGCTCCGGAAAAACACTCTCTGTCCTCACCCCCTTCCTCTCTCAATACGCCGGCACTGATCATCAATTCAAGCGCGTTAAAATGATTTGGATCAC
>CALCSX010000241.1 GCA_937894165.1 uncultured Saprospiraceae bacterium
TATTATGGTAACGAACGCAATTTATAACAGACCTAAAGTAAGCTTTAATCACAATGCACACACAACTAAATCAACGAGAGTAGCTTACAACACTTTTAAAAACGAAACTCATTTTGAAATTCATCTGGCTATTCCGGGAATTCCAAAAGAAGAAGTGGCTATTGAAATTGATGAGCACAAATTGAACATCAAACACAACGCCTCTGAAAGCAATAAAGAAAATACTTCTCAGGTCATCGCACGAGGATTCGATCCGGTTGGATTTCATCAAAAATTCAACATTCCTGAAAATGTAGAAGCGGAAAAAATAACTGCTTCCCACGATCTTGGAATCTTGAAAATCACGCTTCCTATAAAGGAAAAATATCACAAAAAATCAATTGAAGTAAAATAATTTATTTTTTAATCAACTAAAATATTACAATCATGAGTATGACTAAATATAATCCCCTAAATAATTGGGTAGAGAATTTTTTAAACAACGATTTTTCTAACTTCTTGGGCAGCGACTCAATCGCAAGTATGCCTAAAGTAAATGTCAGAGAAACTGAGCAAGGATTTAATCTTGAATTGGCAGCACCGGGTCTTGAAAAAGAGGATTTCAATATCGAAATAGATGACAACACCCTTAAAATTTCGGTATCGAAAGAGACAAAAGAGGAGGAAACTACAGATAAGTTCACTCGAAAGGAATACAATTATCATTCCTTCAAAAGAGCTTTCAGCCTCCCCGCCAATATCGACCCGGGTAAGATTGCGGCATCCTACAAAAATGGCATTCTAAATCTTGAAATACCTAAAACAGAGGAATCTGCCAAGCTGGTAAAGAAAATAGAAATTGGTTAAATGGTTTTTAATTGAGTAAGGTCGGTAAAGCTCGTAAGATTTTTTGCGGGCTTTACTTTTTATTAGGGCATTCCGCTAAGCTCCTTCTCATGCTTATCATTAGCGTCGGGCCATCCGCTTTACTCACCACCTCCCACAATCCCATTCTCATGGTTCGTGCTCGCTTCTACCCCTAATGCAGATACCAAATCTTAAAACTATTTTGAATTTAATAAATCATCATCAGATAGTACTTTAATTAAAATCTGATCAAACACTTTTGTTAATTTGATACTGTAAGAAAAGTTCTAAGTTCTATTTTTGTTGATAAGAGAAGCATTTGAACTCCCCGCTGTCATTCTGATCAAGTCGGGTCAAAATACAAAGAATTTCTTCGTTCGGATCATTGTCATGAATGCAGGAGAGACATAAATCGGGTTTTTTGATTAAATCCGGATTCAGTTTATTGCCATCATCATCAAAAAATCCGTTGAACTGAGAGTAGTCAATCTCCTCTTGATATCCATCTACTTGTAAATTGATGTTTTTATTTATGGCCTCTGCTATTTCATAATCACTATCAGGCAAACTCTCTCCGGTAATACAAACAAAACAAGCACTTCCTGAATACGCAGAACCAATGACCCAAATATCACCACCACAAGCACATTTCTCCCCTCTTTTATATTCCTCTAAAGCAAA
The DNA here is from genome assembly GCA_937894165.1 of uncultured Saprospiraceae bacterium. Lineage (GTDB taxonomy): Bacteria > Bacteroidota > Bacteroidia > Chitinophagales > Saprospiraceae > CALCSX01. The sequence continues at coordinate 1,528 of CALCSX010000241.1, forward strand.
ATTCAAACGATTACGAAGGCTCTGAACATCCAAATCCGGATTATCTACTAAACATTTCTCGATATAAGCATTGATAGAAATTGGGATAAATTCCATGGCATAATTAATTGATAAAAAAATGCATTGAGACCCTTCTGAATAGATAATCGAAGTATTAATTATTACCTAATTATACATAGTTCTTTACGAATATATATAATTTTATTCACATTTAGAGCAAATCTGTAAATAACAAATCAATTTAATGGCATTTTTAATGACCATCAACACTTTATCAAAATTTACTGAGTCTATTCTTTCGATTTCATCTCCTCTCGCAAAATCCAAATAGCATCTTTAATTAACATGGAATCAACTGAAACCCCCTGTTCTTCGGCTTTGGCTTTTATGTGATTCATCCATTTTTCATCTGCTGTGATCCTATTTTTAATAGTTCTAATTTCCTCCTCTGAAAATTGAAAAGCATCCATGTCATCCTCTGATTTCCCTTTGAATATATCATAAGCCTTTTCAATAAAACCCCATCCTATATTCATAACTTGAGCCTCGGTTCCCATTATTATTATAACATCATGTTTTTCAATTTCTTTCGCTAAGTCCAAATCATGAGCTTTCACTCCCGGCGCATCATCATCCGGATGTACATCAGCAAAATAAAACCAATAATGATCATTAGAAAAAAGCTGATGTATCCCGGTGCTATATAGTCCCCAATAGAAACTATCCGCAATTACTAAAATTGAAGGTCTTACTTTCCCTGAATCACTCTCAAATCTAAAATGTGGGTAGCCCATATCAAAAGAAGGCAACCGAAACAGAAGGTTCATCCCATGACCTATATCATAATCATCATCATCAGGAGCTTTTGTGATTACTTCGTCCCAAAATATATTTGGCATGTCAATATTTCTATCTTTCTCAACATACTTTACAATAGAATCTACCGCTAAACCCATACCATATCGACTCCAATGAATACCATATTTTGGAAATAAAGGATAGGGTGTTGTCGCTCGCTTTTCTATAAAATCACTATTAAAATCTATATATTTAATACCCTTTTCTTCAGCTAATTTGACATGATAAGCATAATTAGTCGTGGATCTTTCTATGTCATATCTAGGCGGAAAGTATTCAGGATAATAAGAAGCTTTTCCAGGGGAAAAAATGGTGATAAAGGTCTTTCCAAGTTTATTCATTGTATCCTGAATGAAAACTAACTTTTCAAATCGCTCCTCAGTAGCCTGCTCACCTATAAAATCAAGACCATTATATGCATTTATATAATTTTCCTCATACAAAAAATTCTCTTTTCCCACTACCACGGCCTTAGCATTTGCTTTCTTGAACAACCAGAAGGCTATTTGATTATTTATTCGAACTAGAAAACTTCTTAAGCCAAATGTTTCATTGATGTATTTTTCAGTAGCTTCCTGATATTCCCCCGACCACCAGCCCGCCAAGCTAAACTCTGTTTCTAAAGGTTCTTTAATATCACCTTTCAAAGGTCTAAGCTTAAATATTTCAAACTGATTTTGAAAAAAGGGTAGAACCATTATCACAATGATTAAGCCGAAAAGTATTTTTTGGATTATTCTTGATTTTGTTTCCATACCTAAAATCTAAAGTAAATGAACGGATTAAATCCAAAAGATGTGATCGAACTTATACTTAAAATAAGCAATACTAATGTCAATAAAGTTGTCCCAATATGCCTTCTGACTGTATATGGTTTGAAATAAACAGCATCTTGAATCCTCTGTCCCAGTTGAAAATAAGCAAAAAATGAAAACAAAACTGAAACTGCCAGAAAAAACAAAAACTCCGAACTGTAAGATTCAATACCGCTAAAATCAAAGATAAACATTCGTTTTAAGTATAGAAAAGCATCCGAAATTAGCTCTATTCGGAAGAAAACCCAACCTATGACGACCACAAAAAAAGTAATAATCGTGCTTAAAAATTTACCTATTTTAGCATAAAAATCGAGCAGGAATATCCTTTCTAAAACTAAAAACAAGCCATGATATGCTCCCCAAATAATAAAACACCAGGATGCTCCATGCCACAATCCCGATGCGAGAAATACTAACCATAAATTAAAATATAGCCGCCCTTTACTGACTTTATTTCCACCTAAAGGAATATATAGATAATTTCTCATCCAAGCACCCAAGGTAATATGCCAACGACGCCAAAATTCCGTAATACTCGAGGAGATATAGGGGTTATTGAAATTCTCCGGGAACTTAAATCCTACCATTTTGGCTATCCCAATCGCCATGTCCGAATATCCCGAGAAATCAAAATAAATTTGGAACGTATAGGCTAGAATCCCAATCCAGGCTGTCGTACTATCTATCGTCGCCAGATCCATAGCAAAAACAGAATCTGCATGTAATCCCATCTGGTTTGCGATCAACACTTTCTTCCCCAATCCTATCGCAAACCTATAAAAGCCCATCAGGCGATTGTCTACATTATCATTGTGAGACCTGTCCTCGATTTGATCCGCTAAATCATGGTATCTGACGATCGGACCGGCGATCAATTTTGGGAACAATATAATGTACAATTGATAATCCCAAAACCTTTTTAATGGACTGTGAACTTTCCTATAAACATCAACGACATAAGTAATCGTCTCGAAGGTATAAAATGAAATTCCTATCGGTAAGATCAACTTCGTCCAAGGAATGTGATGATCCCCAAAAACTGAAAGAACGGCATTTACATTTTCAATAAAAAAGTTGGAATATTTGAAATACACCAACAATCCCAAATTGATACATACCGAGAATGTAAGAAGCAGTCGTCTTTTGGCTATATTTTTACTGGCATCCATCCACTTGACCAGATGAAAATCAATAAAAGTAGAACCTAAAATGACAAAGATAAACTTCGGCGCGCCCCAACTGTAAAAGAAAATACTAAAAATAAGTATTACTAGATTCTTGTACCTTTTACTCGCAAAATAGTAAGTCAATAGAAATACCGGCAAGAAATACAATAGAAAAACAACACTGCTAAATACCATACTTCCTATTTGAGCTGCCAAAATAAGAAATAATGATCTATTTAAGAGTAAATTAAATATTTTAATTATTGCCGACTATTTAACCGTCTAATACACCTTGATTTTTTTTTGAAAATTAACCTAACAACCACTTTTTGTAAAAGTTCCATAGCAGCAGATTAGTGCATGAAATGGTGACA
>CALCSX010000242.1 GCA_937894165.1 uncultured Saprospiraceae bacterium
TGTTAATCCTTAAAGCATACTCGATCCCGACACCAATACCCTGCCATGCATTAAAAGAGAAACTGTTGGTCCAGGTATAATTTGAAAGGGCATCAACATCTTTATAACTCACGAATGCACTAAGATTAGATCTCCAATTGATTCTATCAAAGATTTTTGTATTGTAATCAGCTACTATTTTAGTTCCTAATGATGATTCGAAATCCAATTCATCGCTACTGAAAATAATGTTATAGTTTAGTGGATGGAACACCACTATCAAATTGCTCATGGGCGTCCAGGTTGCTCCTACTCCTAGATCCAGAAAACCCGGATTATTGAAATTATTCAATAATGTAGTTCTATATTCTCCCAAAGCTGATGCTGCAAATTTTTCCGTGATTCTATAACCATAAAGTGAGTTCACATTAAAAATATCCGCAGTCTGGGCAAATGATTCTTCCTCTGCCGTTGGATTGTTCACATCGCGAACCAGCTTTTGCCAGCCCAGATTCAAGCCCAAAGAACTCCTCCAGAAATATTGTTCTTCTATCTTGTTGGCAAAGGAATTGAGAGTTCCTAAAATGGTCGTATTTCGTGAATTTGGTAGCTCTGCCGGTCCCCAGTTATTAAAACCTGACAAATTTACCCCTAGAGTACCCGTCAAGCCAAATTTCCACCCATAATCAGGAAAATTTTCAGCAATGTTCTTTTCAATAGCTTCTACAGAAGCTTTTAAAGCGTTTATTTGACTCTCCAAAGTGTCCTTCTCAGCTTTCAATTCCTGTAAGCTCTGCGCTGGAGCTGATCCAAATAAAAACATCAAAATAAATAGGTGGTAAATTTTTCTCATCGTATCTTTTTTTAAAAATTTCTGTATTTCGTAACATTCAATAATAAAATAAAGAAAAATGTTCATTATTTTATAACTTTTGAACCATTCTTTGTCATCCAATTTTCATTGACCAATTGAAAAAACACATGAAAAATTTTTAGAATAATGTGAAAAATCATCATGTCAGATATGGTTTTATTACCTTTAGTTCTTAAACAATTCTATTATGTTGTCAAATATTCAACTCCACGATAAAGAGTTCACAATCTTTATAAATCATGATACGATAAGCCAACGTCATAAAGAAATCGCTGAAAAGATTGAATTAGATTATAATAATGAGGAATTCATTATCATCGGTGTATTAAATGGCGCATTTCTGGTCACAGCGGATCTCTGTCGGGAATTTAGGTCTTTGGTGGAAGTTGATTTCCTCAAATGGACATCCTATGATGGCCTAGAAAGTACCGGTACTATTACCAAATCAATAGGTTTAAAGTCTGATATCAAGGGGAAAAATGTACTTATCGTAGAAGATATTGTCGATACCGGAAATTCTATGAGCGAACTTCTCAACTATTTTAAAACATTGGAGCCGAAATCTCTCAAAGTTTTCACACTTCTTCATAAACCTGATGCCATGAAACAATCTATTCATCTGGATTATATCGGATTTTCCATCCCAAATAATTTCGTTGTCGGATACGGCTTGGATTATAATGGCTTGGGTCGCAATCTGAAAGATATATACACGCTTAAAATTTGAAAAAAATAAAATAAAACTTTTCGTAAATATTCAAATTGATGTATATTTGCATCCAGATTTGAAAAAGACCCATGGTGTAACGGTAGCACATCGGTTTTTGGTGCCGCTTGTCAAGGTTCGAATCCTTGTGGGTCTACAAATTTAACAGCCAATTAGTACACTACTAGTTGGCTTTTTTTATTCTCCAATTTTTTCAGATATATTTTTAATAAAATAAAGTTAACAATAGCGACATCTTTGCTTGAAATCAAATTACTTTATTTCTTATTTCAATTCTCATTCCACACTTATTTAACAAATTTATCTCAAAGTGGGTTATTAGTTTATTGCTTAAATTAAGTAATGATTACCAAATGTTTATTATAAATTTAAATCATTCAAAATGGAAAAGAGATTATTAAATTCAGCTATCATTTTAATTATTTCATTTATTGCCTACCTGCCTAGTGCGATTGGACAGAAACTATCTATCGGTCCTATGGCAGGAGTGAATATTTCCTCGATAAGTGAGGTCAATAATACCGAAAGTTTGGCAGGTTTGAATGCAGGTGTATTTCTTAATTACAGTGTCAACGAAAATCTAGGGTTTGGTTTAAAAGGCTTGTTTTCTCAATTAGGAACGGGATTCAAAAATTCAGATGACCACTATAGATTAAATTACATTCAATTGCCTCTCTCTGTGGCTTATTTTTTTGGAGAAAGAGGCAATACCATTAGACCAAAAGTTTTCATCGGACCATATGTAGGCTTTTTGATGAATGCTCAGAGACAGAATGGTGACGATCTAATTGGGTTTAATAGTACAGATTTTGGAGGGCAAATTGGAGCAGGTTTTAATTATTCATTTAAAAATCGCTCATGGTTAAATTTTGATCTTGGATATTCAGCCGGTTTCGTAGATATTATAGAAATTTCAGCATTAAATTATAATAACAATGCGTTTTTTGTCAGCTTGGGTTATAGCTTCCCACTTAGTACGAAAGATTAAAAATTATTTTGGTGATTAATAATCATCATTTGACGAATAGAAGGGTTGGGAGTAGAACTTCCGACCTTTCTATTTTATGGAAATCAGTCTAAATAAAATTCTCTTTCGGATCGAAATTAAGGCAATTGCAATAAGTCCTTTTCCTTTTTCTTCAATTTCACCACCTTTGCCTTCTGCCTTATAAACACAGTCCTCTCGCTTCCAATCAACAAACTCTCATTGTCCCACCAATCGATACATTCATATTGACTGGCAAAAAACCAAGAAGGAATTCTTCGAGTGATCACCTTTCCCTTGAAAAAATCATTTTCAGGATAGTCATAGAATATAGTAAGTAATATTTCTGAGGAAGGAAACCAAAAACGTGGCAATAAATATCTGTAGGACAATAATGCCAACACCTTCTTCTCCGGATGGATCGCCGCCGCCGTTACCAGCCACTCGCCCATGTTGAAAGTATCTTGAGGGTAAAGTTCATGAAGACCATCCTTTAAAGGCATGCTATAACGGTAAATATTCAAGTCTTCATTTCCCATTTTACTCTTTGAAAAAACATGAATCGTGTCTTTTGTGTAAACCATTCCTTCCGCATCGTATATTTTATAGCCCTTCGCAGGAGGAAATTCTTTCTGTGCTCCATAGAAATATCTAAATGTATCCACCAGATTTTTTTCCTTGTCCCAGCGATATATTTGAAATTTTTTTCTTTGATTATTATTGTTTCCAAAGTCTGCGATATAGATTCGACCCTCTTCGTCAACTGTCAGATCTTCCCAATCGACATTGGTCGCATTTATCTCGAATTCATTTATTAGCTTCCCTTTCCCATCTGTCGCAAATACATTAGCTGGGCTTCCGCTATCATTTATCCAATATAGTGTATCTTTTACAATCGATAAACCGGAAGCTTCCATAATTTCCTTTGGTAATTTAAAGCGTTGCGCTTTTGCAGTTGAGCTTAAGGTGAGGAAAAGGAGTAAGAAGAAAATGGGTTTCATTTGTTTATGATTTAGTTTTTTCAAGCACATTCGAAATTCCCCCTCCCGCATTAGGGATAGTAGCGAACACGACCGACCCACAGGTTCGATCCATTTCAGAAGAAAACGAAGGGAGGAAGTAAAGCGGATAGCCCGCCGCGAAAGTCCGGCGCCGGCGATTGCCATTTCGGGGAATGCCCTAGCCCATTTATACGACTAAACTATCTAGAGATTACTTTTCTTTTTTCTGGAAAAATTCATCAAACTTATGCTTCAATTCCATCGAAAAAACCTCCATTTTCTTGCCTGCCTCTTTAGCAAATTCCGCTATTTTATCCTTGGTTTCTTCGGTACTTTGAGCAAATTGTTCCTTTAAAGTATCCTCTACATGCTGACCCTCAAAGGCTTTTTCCAATGTTTTGTGCATAATACTTGGGAATCGCTCACGCAGGTAGGATTCCATGACCTCAATGGCTTTCTCCGCCTTGTCATCATCAATTCCCGTCTCGAATGCAATCAATCTAATTAATCTGTCTTTACTCATTTTTTACACCTAATATAGAACTATTCTCTCTGAAAAAGCATATGTAATAAGGAATTTTCTATTTAACTTTAACTTTATTGCAATTTTGCCTAATTTGTGACGATTTAACAATTTGCATTCGTTTGATATATCAAGAAATAGTACATCGTAAAAAGCTGAGAAAGAAGTCTTTAGCTATACTTATTGATCCGGAAATCGATAAGTTGCAGCATATTGAGAAGATTTTGCAACTCTCCCTGGAGAATGGTATAGATTATTTCTTCGTGGGCGGAAGTCTGCTAGTCGACGAAAATCTTGATCATTGTCTGCGAATATTAAAGCAACAATCACAAATTCCCGTCATTCTTTTCCCCGGAAGTAAGAGTCAGATCAATTCAAAAGCGGATGGCATACTTCTTTTGTCCCTTATCTCGGGTAGAAATCCCGACCTGCTTATCGGACAACATGTAGAAGCTGCCCCTGCGCTGCGGCGGAGCAATCTGGAGATTTTATCGACCGGATATATGTTAATAGAAAGTGGAAATTATACGACAGCTCATTATATCAGCAATACTATGCCTATCCCTGCTCACAAGCCCGAGATCGCAGCTTGTACTGCAATGGCAGGTGAAATGTTGGGCTTGAAATTGATTTATCTTGATGGAGGCAGCGGAGCAAAACAACCGGTACCTACTTCACTAATCCAGTCTGTCAATCAAGCAGTTGATATCCCTATTATCATCGGCGGAGGAATTACCACCGGTGAATCTCTATTTTCTACCTTGGATGCCGGCGCTGACATTGCAGTTATCGGAAATGCAATTGAGAAAAACCCTAACTTGATCAACGAATTTTCGATCGTCGCCAAGACGTTTTCCAAGACACTCATCTCTAAATAATATATCGTTATGTCCGAAGAAGGTGTAGTGGTCAAATCAACCGGTTCCTGGTACGCAGTAAGAACAGCAAACGGCGAAGTGGTCACTTGTAGAATCAGAGGTAAATTTAGGATGGAGGACATGAAACTCACCAACCCCATTGGCGTAGGTGACAAGGTCAAGTTCGTCCTCGAAGATGAAGGCAAGGGACAGATAAACGAAATCTTGCCACGCAGAAATTACATAGTTCGCCAATCTCCCCGTCAAAAGCATCATCTCCACTTGTTGGCGAGCAATTTGGACCAGGCTATGATTATTATGACCATCAAGGAACCTGATCTGAAGGTGGGATTTATAGACCGCTTTCTTTTAATGACCGAACCTCAAGATATTCCCGCCATTATTGTGTTCAATAAGGCCGACTTATGGGATGAGGATGACAATGAACTTTACGAAGCCCTAGCTTATACCTATGAAAAAATAGGTTATAAAGTAATGAATACTTCGGCCTCTACAAAGAAAAATTTAGACCAACTTAAAGAGCTTTTAACGGATAAAACTACCTTAGTTTCAGGGCAATCCGGCGTGGGCAAATCTTCTTTGGTGAATGCCATTTCGGAAAATTTGGATCTAAAAACGCTCGAAATATCAGATTACAGCGGCAAGGGACAGCATACCACTACATTCGCGGAGATGCACCTCCTAAGTTTTGGGGGCTATATTATCGATACACCCGGTATTAAAATGCTGAGTTTCAATAACATGACTATTCAGGATGTCGCCCACAATTTTAGAGAATTCTTTGCACTTTCAGATGAATGTCGCTTCCACAGTAATTGTACGCATAGAAATGAACCCGGGTGTGCCGTTAAGGAGGCTGTTGAAACCCTTAAAGTGAGTCCTATTCGCTATCAAAATTATTTATCTATCATCGAGGATATTGATAGCCAGAACCATTGGGAACGTTTGGTGTAAATGAAGGGCATCCCCTCGACTTCAGGCAAAACATTTTAATTTAACAATCCAAATCTCTCAGCCTTTGTCTCGGTCGCTACTTTGCAGGCTCGCTATTCGCTCGGTCCTGCGGCCTTCCTTCGCAAGGCTGCGGAACCTTTCACATCGCTGATGCAGCCAAGAATCTATAATGTATTCGCGTGTTGAAATATAGTCTTAATTTTAATCCTCTATTTCTTTTAGAATTTCAAGCAATTCTGATTCTTCAATTTTAAGAATTTCTATAATAACTGAATTGGCTAAGCCTGTTTTCTTCATAGAAATTGCAACTTTTCTAAGAGCCTCTTTTTCACCTTCAGCCTTCCCTTGTTCAATACCTTTCAAGATTCCCTTTTCGATTCCTTTCTCGATTCCTTTTTCAATTCCTTTTTCAATTCCTTTTTCAATTCCTTTTTCAATTCCTTTTTCGATTCCTTTTTCGATTCCCTCATCGTAGCCTTCTTTCAAACCCTCAATTCGGGCTTGCTTCTTAGCATAATTAATAGTATTATGATAATCTCTTTCATATTTCAAAGACTGTTCATATGCAAACCATTCCTCTCTGGTCATACGGGCTATTGTTGCTTTTTCCATAACTCTGCTAAATATTTTTTCCTTTAATGAATCCGGCAATCGTTCCAAATACTCTAATCTACTTAATAAAAATAACCATTTTTCAATTTTAGTTCCTAAGTCAGATACTTTTTTATTAAAATTAGGAATTTCAAGATAGAAAAATTTCAACTTGTGCGAAAATACTGCATTTGTCTCTCTATCCATTAATGCTATCTCATACAGATATCTACTGTTCCCACCCTCACTGTTGTCTAATCTGAAATTCAATAAACATATACAATAGACTCCCTTAAAATTATAATTCCAATCTCCCTTTTTAGCTTGGGTTTGTATCGGAACAGTGCTATAATATAGAATCCTATCTTTAAAATTCTCTTGCTTCACCTTTTGCATTTCTACAATAATGAACTCCCCTTTTTCTGTCGTACAATGAATATCAAAAACTGCATTTCTCATCTCCTTTACTTTCGCAGGATACTCTTGGCGACTATATTCTATATACACTATTTGCTCACTCCGCCCCTCCAATACTGCATTGATAAAATCGAGTAGAATTTCCTTACTCGACTCTTCACCAAATAATTTTTTAAAACCAAAATCTGTGAAAGGATTAATATTAAAAATCTGCTGTTTCATTTTAATCTTTATAAGTAAGACGCAGAAATATTGAAATTCCATAAAATCTAGGAAGAAATATTGAAAATATTTTGGGGAAAAAGCAAAATTTAGTGAATGAAAAAGCCCCAAAGCGTTATACTTCAGGGCTTTGTGGTACCTCCAGGAATCGAACCAGGGACACCAGGATTTTCAGTCCTGTGCTCTACCAACTGAGCTAAGGTACCGTAATCTTTCGATTGGATTGCAAAAATAAGAATTATTTCAATTTCAAGTACAAAGCATCCATATTTTTTTAATTTTTGTATCGCAATTTATTTTTGACATTTAAATGCACCTCATTATCAACGTTTTATAATTTCACGTCTAGCGACTGCTTGAAAATAAAATATTATCTAAGCATTTATTGCTTCCAAGCCAATCGAAATCTACAATTCATCGAAATAATGATATAGTCTATTCTTTTTAGTCAATATTCACTATTTTGTAAGCGCTAAATATCTTTATCTTATGAAGAAATTATTATTTGTCGGCAATTTTCTATTATTGACCTGCCTGCTGCAAGCGCAACATGATATCATCAGCTCAAAAGTCTGTGAGTTTTTTGATGCTATGTACGCTATAGATACTACTCATTTAAATAAGATTATACATAATGATGCCAGCATCAGCACACTTTTGGTAAATGAAAATTTGAAAGTCTACAAAACATCAGGCAAATTAGACTTTATGGATGCTATTTCTCAAATGAATATTGTAAATTGGGAAGAGCATTTGCATGATATCAAAATCCAATCTAACGACTTGTTAGCTACCGCATGGGTGCCCTATACATTTTATGTAGATAATCGATTAACCCATTGCGGGGTGAATATCTTCAATTTTATTAAACTGAAAGATGATAATTGGGTGATATCTTCCCTAATGGATTCCCGCGATAAGTCTGAGAAGTGCACAAATCACAAGCAAGACATTAATCGTATGCTTAACCAATGGCATGAAGCTGCCACTGAGGCCAATTTTGAAATGTATTTTTCCTTCTTTGCCACTACAGCCGTATATATAGGAACTGATATTGAAGAAAGATGGTCCGTACAAGAATTTAAAGTTTTTGCTAAACCTTATTTCGATAGAGGAACTGCTTGGGATTTTACAAAGACAAGAAGAAATATTACAATGGCACCATTCAACACTAGCCTGGCTTGGTTTGATGAAGACCTTGAAACCTGGATGGGACCCTGCAGGGGATCAGGAGTCGCTGTGCTTACTGAAACCGGCTGGAAGATTCAACATTACGTACTTTCAGTGGCGGTTCCCAATGACAAAATTCAAGGTTATTTAAGGATTTTAGCGGAGGGAAAATAAAATAATTTAAAAAAAGTTGTCAAATTTTTATGGAATTTTCGGATTCGTGCGTCTATTAATAAAGACGGATATGAAAACGACAATTAAAAATGAATACCTGCTCCAATACATTTGGAATTTAAGGCTTCTCCCTCAAAGAGGAATTTTCACCACTTGCAAAAGAGAAATAAGGATTGTCCATCCCGGACAGCTTAATCTAAACGATGGACCTGACTTTCTCGATGCCGAAATATTGATAGAAAATGAGATTTGGTTCGGGCATGTAGAAATCCACATCAATTCCAGCGACTGGATTGCACACGGACATAATGAAGATCCCAGATTTGAGAATGTAGTTCTTCATGTGGTGTTGGATCATGATTGTGACATTTATTATCCTGATAATTCCGTAATTCCTACGCTGGAAATCAGAAAGATTTTACCTAAAAATTTCACTTCTACCTATCTGGCACTTATCTATAATTCAAAGAATCTACCTTGTACCAATCTGCAATCTGAGGTATCAGATCTACACTTTTCAAAATGGATGGAAACTCTGGCCATCGAAAGAATGGAAAACAAGGTAAGCAGATTTTTGGATTCATTAAAGGAGGCAGCAGGTGATTGGGAAGAATGTATTTATCGAACATTGATGATCGGGATGGGTGGCAGGATTAACAAACATGGGTTCGAAACCTTGGCTGAAAATATTCCTTTGAAAATTCTAAGACATCATTCACACAACCTTCGAGAACTGGAAATATTGTTGCTTGGTCAAGCAGGATTACTTAATAATCTGATTGATGAAGAAGAACCACATATCATAACTTCAACATTTAATCATTTCAAAGCCAAATATGGCCTAGAGCCCATGAAGCCACAATTATGGTTCAAAAAAGGAGCTCGCCCTGCAAATCAACCGGCCAACCGAATTAGACAATTCTGTAAATTCTTGCATGGTCGGCAGTATTTCCTTGACACTTTACTTGAACTCAGAAATTATAATGAATTCTTTCAATTTTTTGAAAATTATCATCATGAAAACACGAAATCCAAACATAATTTTGGCAGGGAGACCATTGAGATTCTGTTGATTAACGCAATCGCTCCGATCATTTTCGCATACGGTAAAATGATGCAAATACATTTCTATTGTGAGAGGGCTATCGATTTGTGGAGTAATATTAAGTCTGAAAAAAATAAAATAACCCGGCAATGGGAAGCTATGGGCCGAAGAGTAGAGTCAGCTTTAGATTCACAAGCTTTAAATCAATTAGAAAGCAACTATTGTGTCTATAAACGTTGCCATCAATGCGCTATAGGACATTTTATTATGCGAAAATCACAAGTGGAGGACATCAAAATTTTATATAAAAAGGAGAAAGTATAATATCAAATTTGATACTCAATTGCCATGATTTAATTCGAATTTGCTTATATACTGCTTAATCACTGTGACAATTTCATCCTTGGGATCGTGTAAAATGGTATTCATTCCAAGCTCTCGGGCGGCAAGAATATTCTTTTCATTGTCATCAATAAAAATTGTTTCCTCAGCTTTTATGCCTTCTTGATTCAACAGGGTAGTGTAAATGCTAGGGTTGGGTTTGCGATCACCCATTCGAAAGGAGTAATAAACCTTGTCAAAACAATCTTCTTCAAAATCTATTTCAGGATATTGTTCTTCAAGATATGCATTCACAAAATCAATATGAATACTATTTGTGTTCGACAAAAGAAATACTTTATATCTTGTCTTAAGTTCTTTTAACATATTCAGCCTCTCTTTAGGCAAATCTAATAACATGGAGTTCCACATATTTAGAATTTCTACTTTATCGGTCTTGATTCGGCAGTTTTTAATAATAACAGAAATAAACTCCTCCGGTGAAATTTCATTGGTTTCTAGGAGTTGAAAAGTGTTATCCAAGCCTCCGCACTCATCAAAATTGTAGGAAATTCCTAGTTTTTCCTGGAAAGCCAAGGCTGTCGCTTCCGGATTTAAATTTAATAGGACATTTCCAAAATCAAAAATTATTGCTTTTATCAATTTAGTATATTTTAAATTGGTCAATAAGTGAAAGATTAGTTATACCTCGTTCTAAAGTCAAAAGACCTCATATCGGTGAATTTTTAAACATCGCCCTAAATGCTTTTGGGTCATAAACCTTACAAAATGAGGGAGTGAATTTACCTCAAAAATAATGTTTCCAACGAAGGAAAATATTTAAACCTGATATTATTCTGTTAAATAAAGTCCCAAATTGATTAATTTTATAAATTCATTTAATTAATTTAATTATTTCATAATGTCAAATAATAAAACGCATCACTATCTCACAAATATTTTATGGACCGGCAATAAGGGGGAAGGCACATCCGGTTATCGGGCTTACAGCAGAAATTTCGACATCCAATCAAAAGGAAAAAATATAATTTTAGCATCTTCGGATCCTAATTTTTTGGGGGATGCACAACGTTATAACCCGGAAGAAATGTTAGTTGCCTCTCTTTCAGGCTGTCACATGCTGTGGTATTTACATTTGTGTGCAGAAGCAGGTGTGATAGTGCTTAACTATAGCGATGAAGCTAGCGGAATTATGGAAGAAACCTCCAGCACCGGTGGACAATTCAAAGAGGTTACCTTAAATCCCAAAGTTATTATCTCGTCAGATTCAGATATCACTCAAGCAAATTTACTGCATGCCAAGGCACATCACATGTGCTATATTGCCAATTCGGTAAATTTTCCCATAAAACACACTCCTACATGTAATTTTCAGGATTTATAATATAAAATATCTATGTTGATTTGTAATGCTATACAGAACTTAAGCAAATTAAAGTTGAATATTCTTTTTCTACTAACAATTCTATTTACCGACAACATAATTTCTCAAGAGAAAGGTGAAATTTATTTTGCAGGTGAAATGAGGAAAGTGATGCGGCAAGGAGATTTTAGCAATCATATCAGTTTAGATACAATTCCTTTTACAACAAATACATATGGTTTAGGTCCTTTAGAAGGACTACAAGGCGAATTGTTGGTAATTGGGGGCAAATCTTATCGATCGACTTTACAGAATGATACCATCTATATGGAAGAAACTCAAGAAAGTAAAGCTCCATTTTTTGCCTATACAGATGCTGAAACTTGGCGTGATTATCCCCTCCCGGATACTGTTAGAAATCTACAGGAACTGGAAAACTATCTCCTCCAAATTTTTCCGGATGAAAATAAACCGTTCACAATCATGATAAAAGGCGAAATAGAAAGAGCTACCTTTCATATTGTTAATCTGCCGACCGGAGTATATGTTAGATCACATGATGAACTTATCAAGTATAAAAGATATTTCGAATTGCAGAATGAAGAAGTTGAAATTATAGGTTTTTTTTCAAAAGCTCACCGGGGAATTTTTATGCATCACGACTCCTTCCTGCATTTGCACATAATCACTAATGATAGAAAGCAGATGGGTCACCTTGATGAAATCACGTTTATAAAAGACTTCACCAAACTTTATATTTCGTATTAAAGTTAGCTCACTAACAATTCTTTTTATCGATCACTAGCAAGTTTTCCAAGCCAAATCATCTTAAACCCGAACTCCTCTTATTTGGGAAGGATTAGCATCAGTAAATCGCTCAATTCAACTTTGTGGGGAAAACAGTTGTTTTTATAAATGAAAGTATTTATTCATACATTGATCCTATTAGTATATGGGTAAAGACATATAAAAAATCACAAAAAAACTTACATCATGACAGAAATTAAAATTGAAAAAAAAGCACCGGTATGGCCGTGGATTTTAGTTGGTTTGGTAATTGCCGCTTTAATTTATTTCTTTGCTTTTCGCGATTCAGATGACAATATTATTCCTAACGATGATAATGACACACCACAGGAAGAAACTATTGGAAATCGGGAAAATAACAGTTCGGTAGATGAATATATCAGTTTCGTTGAAAATAGGGATAGAGATGATATGGGATTAGATCACGACTTTTCTAACCAAGCATTATTGTTGTTAGCAGATGCAATAGATGCTAAAGCCGATGATGTGGATGTGGAATTACAAAATGATTTAAAAGAGGTCAGAGACAATGCCGGTTATATTACGGAAGATCCTAACTCTACTGATCATGCGAATCATATCAAAGCATCAGCCTCTTTGTTAACCTCCGAACTAGAAAATATTCAAAGAGAATCTTATCCGGATTTATCAAATGAAATTGCCGATCTCAGAGAATCCACAAATTCTATCGAACCTGAGGTGTTAACATTGGAGCAAAAAAAAACTGTAATGGCTTATTTTGACAAAGCGGCGGATGTATTAGAAAAAATGAATTAATAAAATTTAAAAAGAAAAAATCATGAAAGACAATAATAGAAACCTTTTTTATCTGGATGAAATAGATTACAAAGTAGCCTCTGATTACAGTGATGTTAGAGGATGGAAAGTTGTAGATTCCAATAAACAAGTAATTGGAAAAGTAGACAATTTACTTGTGAATAAAGCTGCTGAAAGAGTGGTTTATTTGGATGTGGAAGCCGATGAAAACTTGATACGTCAAGGGAATGACATGATGGATCAACCTGCAAGCCAAGGCACCCATGGTTTTGTAAATAAGGATGGAGAAAAACATTTGATAATCCCAATTGGGGTAGTGGACTTGGATGAGGATAACAAACATGTTTGTGCAAATCAAATTGGCTATGAAACCTTCGCGAGAGGTAGACGAAGAAGCAAAGACTCCATCATTGATAGAAATTATGAAGTTGATACTTTAAAAAACTACTTCCCTGAGGAGTCAATGGATGAAGAGACTTTTTCGAATGATGATCTATTTTACAAGAGAAGAGAATTCGAAAATAGGTTTCAAAGAAAATAATTGACTTAGATTTTATTGAAATTTAATCTGGTGAGGGAGATGTATCGTATACATCTCCCTTTTTTATTTTGCATTAGAAAGCAAAATAAATTCTCAAATATGTGATATTTTGTAATCCTCTACGAATAATTAGGTATATCTGTTTTATTAACAGTATAAAACATAGGGAATGATTATTTACCTGAAGAATTGCTTATTTAATATCTAATTTTAAGGATGACCATAGAAAGTAGGAATGAAATTTTTTTTCAAGAGATTTTGCAAAAGCATAAGGGCATTATTTATAAAGTAGCCAATTCTTACTGTGAGAATGATGAAAATCGAAAAGATCTGATGCAGGAAATCATTTTTCAATTATGGCGGTCTTTAGAAAACTACAATGACAATTTCAAAATGTCGACATGGATATACCGAATAGCACTAAATGTCTCTATTTCATTTTACAGAGTCGAAAAAAGGCGATCTAAAGTTAATAGTAGTATTCCGGAAGATATATTGTTTTTTGGAAAAGAAGAAATAGCATATGAGGATGATGATGCTCAACAGAAAATAGAACTTCTTTTTAAATTCATCAGAGAACTAAAGGAAATCGATAGGGCAATTATCCTGCTATACTTAGAAGAAAAAGGCCAACAGGAAATCTCCGAAATAATGGGAATGACTGTTACTAATGTTTCAAGTAGGATCCATAGAATAAAGAATAAGCTAAAATCACAATTTTTACCCAAATAGATAAATTATAAAAGCCATGATGGAATTTGAATTAAAAAACATTCTCGCGAATTACGATAAAAAGCTGAATGATAGCCTCATTTTAAATACTAAACTAAGCTCAGAAATAACAAGAATTAAAGTTCATTCTTTTTTAGATTCAATGAAGCCTTTAAAACTTTTTACACTCATCGTGGGGATAATTTGGACTTTCTTACTATCAATTTCTTTGAGTTCTATTCTGTTTTTCAGTCCTGACCGTTTTGAACTTTTTATGGCAAACCCATATTTTTTGGTTTCCTTGACTATTTATACAATTCTACACATTATTGCAATAGCGATCTACCTTTATCAAATGATCCTTATTCAGCAGGTTGATCTAAGCGATTCAGTGATCAAGATTCAGTCCCAAATTACGAAACTCAAATATTCCACTTTGTGGGTGACAAGAATACTGCTATTGCAACTTCCACTTTGGACTATTTTTTGGTGGTCAGAAACAATGTTTCGTGAAGGAAATTTGGCGCTTATTATCGTATCCATTGTTGTCGCAATAATATTCTTATTCGCCTCAATTTGGTTGTTTTTAAATATAAAATATGAAAACAGGAACAAGAAATGGTTTCAGATAATATTTCGGGGCAAAGAATGGACACCTTTACAGAAATCTATGGATTTAATGGATCAAGTCAAAGAAATGGAGGGGCAGCACAAATATTAGGTGGTCAACATGTTTTAAATGAAACAAATTCAGTAAAAATCTTGTATTTATAAGAGTATCAGATTAATTAGAGCGTCTGAAAAATTCCATTCATTAGAGAAAAAACAAGAGATATGAATAACTTTTTTAAAGTCCTGATTGCAGGATGGGGTGCCAAGAAATTAGGCGGAGGTTGTATAGGGACTATTATAGTATTTGTGATAATTTTTTGGGCTTTGGGACAATGTGGCTAAGCTATTATCTATAAATTTATCAATGCGTGGAGATAAAACTTCACGCATTTTTTTTGTCCTATTTAATCCTTACAAAAATAAATTAGGATTAGTTTTAAAAAATTGTGATCTTAAAGCTGTATTAGTGAAAAGTGTTGTTTAGGTATTTATAATTTTTAAAGACAGCAATTAATATGGGCTTCACTTGGGTTGATCAGGCAATTTTTATTGCTTATGGTGTTTTAATTATCGGTATTGGATTGTGGGTTTCGAGGAAGAAAAATAAAACCTCCGAGGATTATTTTTTAGCGGGCAAAACATTACCTTGGTGGGCGATAGGGGCATCACTCATCGCGGCAAATATATCAGCAGAGCAATTTATAGGGATGTCGGGCTCGGGATTTGCCATTGGCTTGGCTATTGCATCATACGAGTGGATGGCGGCGATTACATTAATTATTGTAGGGAAATATTTTCTTCCTGTATTTATCAAAAAGGAATTATATACCATTCCGGAATTTATTGAAAAGAGATATAGTACCAACTTAAAAACCATTCTTGCCATCTTTTGGATTGCACTATATGTCTTTGTGAATCTTACTTCGGTTCTTTATTTGGGAGGGATGGCGATGGATACAATATTAGGGGATGGAAGCGGGGCAATATTTCAGAAAGCCATTATTGGTTTAGCACTTTTTGCTGCGGCTTATTCTCTTTATGGTGGCCTTGCAGCTGTAGCGTGGACGGATGTAGTTCAAGTAGTTTTGCTGGTTGTGGGTGGATTAATTACGACATTATGTGCCTTGTCTTTTGTGGGCGAGGGTGAGGGAATAATAAGCGGCCTGAGAACGGTGTTTGAGCGAGTACCGGAGAAATTCTCTATGATTCTCGAAAAAGGAGAGATTATCACCCCTGACGGGAAGGATGCGTGGTGGGATTTGCCGGGATTAGCAGTGATAATTGGGGGGATGTGGGTGGCAAATTTATATTATTGGGGTTTCAATCAATATATAATTCAACGGACTCTTGCTGCAAAAAGCCTTCGGGAGGCACAGAAAGGGATAGTTTTCGCTGCTTTTTTGAAATTAATAATACCTCTTATAGTGGTTCTACCCGGAATCATTGCTTTTGTGATGAATATGAGTCCTGAAGGTTTCATTACGACAAGTTCAGCAGATTCATCATTCTTTTCATCCACGGGCAGAGTGATCAATGACAATGCCGCCCCTTGGTTAATAAAATCCTTTGTTCCTATTGGATTAAAAGGTTTGGTTTTAGCTGCTTTGGCTGCAGCAATAGTATCGTCCCTTGCCTCCATGCTCAATTCCACCGCCACGATTTTTACAATGGATATCTATAAACCCTATTTCAAGCCAAACAGCTCGGAGAGAGGTCTGGTAAATGTAGGAAGAATTTCTGCCTCAGTAGCACTTATAATTGCAGTGCTTTTGGCACCTATGCTCAATAATTTAGGACAGGTCTTTCAATATATTCAGGAATACACCGGAGTGGTAAGTCCGGGCATTTTGGCCGTGTTTATTTTAGGCCTTTTTTGGAAAAAAACTACCAATAATGCTGCAATCTGGGGGGTATTACTTTCCATTCCTATTGCTTTTTATTTCAAAGTTGCACCGAATGGCTGGTCGGACAGTTCTATCTTCGCAACCTTACCCTTTATGCATCAAATGCTGATAACGTGGATTCTTACCATGGTGATAATGATAATCATCAGTTACATCGAGGGAAAGGGAAAAGATCATGAAAAAGGGATTGAAGTTTCAAGAAGCTTATTTGCCACGTCTCCGGGATTCAACATTTCAGCTTTTATAATCATGATAATTTTAGTCGTCTTATATGGATTGTTTTGGTAATGTGGTTTTCTACATAATAAATTGTTGTAGCTTTGAATCTCGGATATTTTTAAGCTAAATATGGAAGACGGCAAGTCTATCAACAATTCATTCCTATCGAATATTGGACTACTTCTGGTTCTTAATCTGATCATTAAGCCGGTCTATATTTTTGGAATAGAGCGAGGATTTAGTAATGCTTCCGGAGATCAATATGGTGTTTATTTTGAACTCTTCACTTTTTGTTTTCTATTTCAAATTGTAAGTGACCTGGGACTTCAGAATTTTAATAATCGTTTTGTATCCACCCAGAATCAATCTTTTGAAAAGTATTTTCCTGAAATATTCAGTATAAAAATCCTTTTATCCCTAATGTTTTTAATTATAACATTAGCATGCGGATATTTATTCGGGTATTTGCAAAAAGATCCTATCATGTTCGGCTTTATTGCGGGATTTATTTTGTTGAACACACTGCAGGCCTATGCTCGGACTAATCTTTCCGGCTTGGGCTATTATCGTCTTGACAGTATCATTAGTCTCCTCGACAAAGGTATTATGATCATCTTAGGGTTTGTAATTCTTTATTTAATGGATTTTGCGAGGCCATTGGACATAACTTGGCTTGCTTTTAGTCAATTTTTAGCCTATTCCATATCCGTAATATTTATTTTCATTTTGATTTATAATAAAACCGGTATTTTTAAGCTCACCATCAGCAAAAAGTATTTTGTCTTTTTTCTAAAGAAAATGCTGCCTTTTTCCCTAATCCTCGCTCTCTCAGCTATATTTATTCGAATAGATACTATAATGATTGGACAATTGGTAAAGATTAACACTGACAATCAATTGACACTTTACGGCAATGCCTATAGACAATTAGATGCCTTAAACATGGTAGGATTTTTATTCTCCGGTCTACTTCTACCCATGTTTTCAAAAATGATTTCTAAAAAAGTAGAAATTCGACAGTTAACCAAGATCAGCTTGGGGATTTTATCTGTAATAACCATTTGTGTGGCTTTCCCGTTAAGTATTTGGGCTGAAGAAGTGATGAATTTATTGTACCATCAAGCTACTCCGGAATGGGGAAAAGTTTTTTCAATTTTGGTTCTCTCCTTCATCCCGATGTCTATAAGCTATATTTTTGGCAACATTTTGCTGGCAAATAATAATTTGCGCGAAATCAACATTTTATATTTTGGTGGGGTTTTGTGCAATATTATCCTCAATTACTTTGCAATCAATCATTTTCAGTCTTACGGAGCTGCTGTCACGACACTTTTTACCCAAATTGTCATTCTATGTGGTCTCTTCTTTATCTGTAAAAGAAAAGGACTTATTGCCGGAATCAATATGCAAATATTGAAAATCATATTTTTAATCATTCTATCCTGGGGAATTAGTTTTTATACCTATACCTGGTCAACGAGTTTGCTTATAATGTTAATAGTCGGGGGTATCGTTTTTATTATTTCTATATTTATGAAATTGATAAATCCCAAAGAAATTTTCTACACATTCAAGAGAGTCGACTAAAATGATGCATGCCCTATAAATTTGAGTATATTAACCAACCTTATTGGTGTACAACAGGTCTTATAGGTTGAATGCAAACACAGCTCATTTAATTGGAGTATAATTTGTACTTTTGCCTTTTAAATAAATACTTATGGAAGAAAAGAGCCTGGAAGATATATTATCTGCCATATATAAACATCGGAAGAAGATTTTAGTCACAACATTTGTTTCAATGATTATTGTTGCGATAATTACTCTATTCCTACCCAATTATTATAAATCCAATACTGTTTTTTTTGTAATGAGTCCTGATATTTCTAAGCCGGAATTCATATTTGGCTCTTCGACAGGTATTATGCATTATTATGGTGGTGAAGATGATGTAGATAGGATTTTTACTTTAGCAAGAAATCAAGAATTGATTCTGCATCTAGTGGATTCATTTTCATTATACGAGCGATATAATATTAAACCTGATTCCCCGAAATCCAAATATAAGGTTCAGAAAAAGTTTCTAAATTATTATAAGGTTCAAAAAACTGAATATGGAGGAATCGAATTAAGTTTTGAAGATAAAGATCCGGAAATAGCTGCTTCCATTGCCAATGCTGCAAAGGAATATATCAATTATAAAGCGACAGAATTGCTTAAAGATGTGCAGCGATCTACCCTCAATGTGCTCAGATCTGATATGGATAATAAAAGATTTAACATTCTTCAGTTATCTGATAGCCTCCAAGTGGTGAGACAGAGATATGGAATATTTAATACTGAATCTCAGTCGGAGGGACTTTCATCAAAAATTGCAAATACCCAATCTACTTTAATAAGAGAAAAAGGTAGATTGAAGTCACTTTCCACAGATAATCGTGGTTCTATGAGGGATTCAATTACTCTTTTAAGTGCAAGAGTTTCAGGATTGGAAAACGAATTGAATGCTTTACTGGGAAATGATACGACCTCCATTGTCAATATTCAAAAATTTAATGAAGGGCAGGGGGTCTTTGATATATTGACAGATCAACTTGAGAAAAGTACCACTGAATTATCTTATCAAGGGCAACGTCTACTAAGAGTCGAATCTGCCCTAAATTCCAATTTCAATGCTATTCTTACCTTTGAAGCGGCTGAAGTACCGGAGGTTAAAAGCAGACCGGTGCGCAGTAGAATCGTACTGGTTGCCGGAGTTCTTATTGCCTTACTTTCAATCTTATATGTTATATTTTTGGAATTTTTCGGCGGAATTCAACTTCGAAAAAGCAATTGATCTTTTTATAATTTATTAACCCTTGGCTTATTCCAAACGGAAAGTGATGAATAATTCAAATCAAACTGTTCCAATAATTCTAGATAAGGGTCGGCTGTATAAAATTATGGTTGCCCTCACTTTGTCTTTAATTATTGTTTCTGTTTTCTTGGATTCTCTTATGCCTTTAGTTCTAATTCCGGGCATATTACTTAGCTACATTACCATAAAGTCCCCTAGAGTTTTTTATTATATACTTTTTCTAAGTGTCCCTTTTGCTGTTGAAGTTTATTTGCCCAATGGATTTGCGACAGATCTACCCATAGAGCCTCTCGCAATCATTGGAACCGGTATTTTTTTACTGTTATTGTTAATAAATCGAGGTAAAATACTGATCGGAGTTTGGACAAACCCTTTGATTGTTTTAATACTGTTCCATTTAATTTGGATATTTTTTACTGTATTTTTTGCCGAAGTGAAATTCATTGCATTTAAATATTTTTTAGCTAAAATATGGTTTACCGGCGCTTTCCTTTTTCTAAGTCTTTATTTCCTCAAAGTGGAAAAAGATGTTGATCTTCTATTTAAAATTCTTTTTTATGCCTTGGTTCCTGCTATGCTTCTAACTTTTATACGAAATGCACAGAGTGGTTTTGATTTTCAAGACGTTAATAAATTTATGTATCCTTTTTTCAGAAATAAAGTCTTCTACAGTTCCATACTTTTATTTTGTTTTCCTATAGGAATTTATTTAATCAGGATTAGTAAAAGCAAACTTAATACCTTTGTAATATTCATTATTTTATGTCTCTTTCTCGCAGGAATGCTAAGTGCATACACCCGAGCGCCCTTAGCTTTAATTATCAGTCTACCCTTTGTCCCAATAATTCTAAAACTTAGACTGATTAAACCTCTTATAGTAGTCTCTTTAATTGGCTTGGGATATTTTATTTATAATGTTTCTTCAGACAGGAAATTTGTCGATTATGCACCAAATTTCGAAACCACCATATCTCACCAGAGTTTTGGCAATTTATTAGAAGCGACAGCTGAAGGTCGAGATGTTTCTACTATGGAGCGCGTCTATAGGTGGGTGGCAGGTTATTATATGGTGCAAGATCGCCCCTGGGTAGGTTTCGGACCAAATAATTTTTATAGTACCTACAAATCTTATACTTTAAATATTTTTCGAACCTATGTAAGCGAAAATAAGGAGAAATCCGGAATACATTCTTATTATTTGATGCTTGCAGTAGAACAAGGAATACCGGGCTTGCTTTTATTTTTGGCAATTATTATTTTCTTTTTTATCAAAGCGGAAAAACTATATAATAGTCTGCCTCGTGGTAGAGCTAAAGGTCAGTTATTAGTTGTAATTCAAATTTTTCTCATTTTTACCATATTACAAACCATTAATGATATGGTGGAAGCTTATAAGGTAGGGATATTTTACTTTATCTGTATTGCAATATTGGTGAGACTTGAAACAAACTTTCGATCCGAAAGATTACAACTGCAAAAAGAAGAATTAGATAATGAGAAATAAGACTTAGTCTAAAAAACTGCTTTGGGAATCTTGCGCTAATTCTAAGTTCCATCCCATTTCTGTAGCTATATTGCCAAAACTTTGGATTACTTGATCGCGCCTTTGATCAGACCTTTTCAAAATATCACTTTCCAGTACCTTGTTTCGAATGGCTTCCCTCGCTTTCCTGTTAATGTCATTGTAATCTTTCGCTGTGAAAGGATTGAAGGAACCTTGTTGAATATCATAATAGTCTATTTGATTGTCAATAGCTATAATCTCAGATTGGGGCAATTCACTTATTTGAATGATTTTATTGTCAGGATCAAAGAAAAACCTCGTGTTAGTAAAATCAGTTCCTACAAGTACTTTGGATTGAACTCTTATTAAAGCTATTTTCTTGAATGGACTCCAATCCAGGCCAAAATACTCTTCATGTTTAAATATCTCTGAAAATTCTGCTTCAATACTAACTAATTTAGTTACTTCCTTCACACTTTCAAGCAAAATGGTAATCTCTTGGTCAGTCTTTTGTTTAAGAAAATTATTTTTCCAAATATTGAAACCAAATATTGCAGCTACAATTAATGCAACAATAACCGCAAATAATATAATATATCGTTTAATCATTAATATTTGATCGAACTGTTTTTCAAGCCCTTGTGTGATATTAATACTGCTTTCACTGAGCCGATGGTAAGCGGTGATTCAATTAGCAAAGGAACCTTGTTGTCATCATTACTCGCATAAACCTTCGTAAGTTCATCTTCTTTAAATAATGAAGTGTCTGTTATAATTGGGGAAACTTCCAAAACATTGAATGACCCTAAGCCTTTTATATTTTTCTTTTTGATTTCTCCATTATAAAGAACGTTCACCCCGTAATGTTTATGATCCATATAAAAGTCGACCGGAATATATTGTTTCTTCTTTAATTTGGTATAATCCATACTTCGCATATAATAAAGAACACTGATGATATCGTGCATACAATTTTCATATTCAAAGTGCTTAGCCTTCACATCACTTTTAGTCTTTCCTTTATTACTCACTAATTTGTTCTGAGACTGGTCGAATTTAATATGATTATAAATCGTGTAGCCACCCTCATTTATATTTCGAGTAAATTCTATCGGAAGTAATGTTTTCTTATCAATTTTTGATTCGAAGTGATCATCTATCTCAAATAATTTACTATATGAATCATAAGTAGTTCCTGTCACTGTAACATTATAATACGTAAATCTATCTTCTACCTTAAAAACAGCCTCACCTGCCGGTATCCAAATAAAATTCCAATTATAATACAATTTATACACCAATTCCTCTCCACCTTTGAAGCTCAATTGACCTGAATAGCAATCAGCAGGTGCTTCTTCAAAATCATTTGAAAAAGAAGAATCAGCCGTTACACTTTCATTTCCATTATTGGAAAAAAGCAACAACATCGGTATAAAGAGAATAGAGTAGAAGGAGATATTATGTTTTTTCATTTTTTATCCATTTAGTAAAGTCAAATTTCCCAAGGATTATAAGTCCAATGATTGCAGGAAAAACTAAATTAATCAACCATAAACTATAAGTGATAACTAAGATCACCAAATCGTCTACATTTAAATAACCCCAAAAGAATAAGGCAAGTTCCCCTCTAACAAACCAATTGAAAATAGACGGTAATGGAATTAGAGTTTGTATGAAATAAATTAAAGCTATTATCACCAAAGCAATCCATCCTGTACTAAGTCCAAAGACTTTTAACAATAACCAATATTGGGCATAAAATATTGTTACTCTCGTTGCTGTGAAAGCTAAAATGATGCAAATTTCAGAGGTTGAATATTTCAAAACAATACTCAACTGTCTAATTTTCTTGTGAATTTTCGGGGGAAATTTAAAGCTTTTAATTTTTTGTAGAAGGAAATTGCGAGATAAGAAAAAAAGCAAAACAATGGAAAGAATTATAAGACTTGACCAGATGAGCGGTGCAAATGGAATTTCGAGATGATCACCTTCATAGAAATAGAAAATCACCCATGCAGTGCATCCAAAAACTAAAATGACTGTATTTTGAATCATGCTACCTAAAAAATGAGCAGCGATAGCTGATACACTGTGTTCACTGGGAACAGACATTATTCGGCCACCATATTCCCCCAGTCTTGCCGGTGTCATGATGGCGAAGGTAAGTCCGGTCATCACAGATTTCAAGCTTTCTACAAATCTTATTTCTGGGTAAAATTTCGCCAATAATAATTTCCACTTCCAACTTTCTAATCCCCAATTCAAAAGGAATAAAATGAGAAATAAAAATATATAAATAAAGTTATGATTTTGGTAGCTTTCAGAAAACAAGTTAAGGCTGTCTTCTAGGTTGACCCGATGAGACAATTGAAAGTATAAGGTATAAATAAATATACCTGTGATTAAAAGTTTAAATAATATTTGTAATCTATTTTTAATTGATCATCAATTTTAAGGAGGTTATTACTTAATAATAGTAGATCATATATGTAAAAATACCATAATATAATCTTATCTTTATCTAATATAAATTTTAATGATAATACTAGGAATAGATCCCGGAACGAATATACTAGGTTACGGCATTATTATAGCTGATAAACAGAAATTTTCTGTGCTCGACTTTGGTAGCAAGAAAATCACCAAGAGTGACTCCCACGCAGAGAAGCTTTCTGAAATTTACTATATGGTATCCGAATTAATTAAATTGTATCGTCCGGACGAATTGGCTATTGAAAGTCCATTTTATGGGAAAAACATACAATCTATGTTAAAACTTGGTCGTGCACAAGGGGTGGCCATGGCAGCGGCATTTGAAGCGGGGCTGGCAGTAGAGGAATATTCACCCAAACGGATCAAGTTGGCTATTACAGGGAGCGGGACAGCTTCAAAGGAACAGGTTTCAGGGATGCTACAACATATTCTCAATATCAAATTAAATTTGAAAGAATTGGACTCGAGTGATGCACTGGCTTGTGCGGTTTGCCATGCTAATAGCCGGAAAACAGCCAGCTCAGGGGGGAAGAAATATAATGGATGGAGCCAATTTGTCCAGGATAACCCGGATCGGAAGGCTTAGAGGTGGTTCTTAATATTGTTGGCTAAAGCAGTGAAATCCTCTTCGGAAAATTTCAATTTTGGTGAAGAGAATGAAAGATCTCCTATTGAGTTTATTGGCACCAAGTGTAAGTGAGCATGGGGTATCTCCAATCCTATCACAGACAAACCTACCCTTTCACATTTAACGACAGCTTCTAATGCTTTTGCAATAGGCTTGGCAAACAGTAAAATTTCAGAGAGATAATCATTCTCTAGATCGAAAAAGTAATCTATTTCAGGCTTAGGTACTACGAGAACGTGGCCTTCAGCTATAGGGTTGATATCTAAAAATGAGATAAATTTATCATCCTCTCGGATTAGATAAGAAGGTAGTTCTTTATTGATTATTCTGGCAAAAATAGAAGCCATTATTACTTAATTTGAATGTCAAGTATTTCAAATTCGATCTTGCCGCTGGGGATTTCTATTATTGCAATATCACCCACTTTTTTTCCTAAAAGTCCTTCACCTATTGGAGATGTAACTGAGATTTTCTTTTCTTTCAAATCCGCTTCAGACTCGGATACGAGTGTATATTCAATTTCTTTTTTGCTCTTCTTGTTCAAAAGCTTAACCGTAGAAAGAACGGTAACATTACTATTATCCAATTGAGAGCTATCTAGCACTCGTGCATTGGCAAGCACTTTCTCCAGTTCATTTATTTTAAGTTCCAGCATTCCTTGCGCATCTTTCGCTGCGTCATATTCTGCATTCTCAGACAAATCTCCCTTTTCTCTAGCTTCTGCGATTGCATCTGCCGCCTCCTTTCTCCCGACACTTTTCATATGATCCAAATCTGCTTTCAATTTGTCATACCCCCCCTGAGTTAAATAATTAACTTTGCTCATATTATTATTTTTTACATTTAAATTAATGCCGGAAACTATACTTCAGTAATGTATGCAAAAATATCCATCCTACTAATTAGATACTAACATCAGGAGTGGATAAAACGTTTATAATGCCCGGCTTGACTAATATTCAAGAATGCGGATACTCACTCATGAAGTACCCGCATTCTATCTTTTATTCTTAAAATAAACTCTAATTCCTACAAATCGAATGTCAAACCAAAAGTGTGGCAACCATTGAAAACTTTGGTTGATAAATAACCATAGCTAATATACAATTTCTGATCAGTACCTTTTTTCAAAGGGGCTGCAATGGTCAATCCACCTGATAATCCATTAAATATACTTTCTTGCACATCAACAAAAGAGGCTGACCCCAATTCTGCTCTGTATCCACCTCTAAGCATGAATGTTTCCATAAAACTAAACTCCAGACCGGCACCTAGAGCATCTCGGCTGAAGGAATTGGAGGTAAAATTCATTAAGGCAGTAAGTCTGTTTTTAGTTCCAATATAGAAATCATATGACATCCCCATATGCAACAATGAAGGCATTTCAAAGCTGGCTGCTTGTTTATCAACAGCTTGCGTGATATCAATCCCACCCTGCTCATTTTCCGCAATTTGCTCCAAACCATTTCCGCTAAACTTCATAGGAGAGCCAATATTACGTAGAGCGATACCCAATTTGAAGTTGTCCTGATCACCTGTCACATATTGAACACCTGCATCAATAGCGAAGCCAAATGAAGATACGGTTGGAATACTCTGAGAAATTAGTCTCAAAGTTGCTCCAACATACACCTTATCTTCAAAATTATGAGAATAAGATACACCCAAATTAAAAAATGCAGGACTAAATGAAGTGTCATTTCCGTCCGGGAAGAAAACAGTTGTAGTTGCAATATCTCCAAATCCAACCGACATTAACTCAACACCTATTGCGCCATTCTCACCCATCTTTTGAGCAAAACCACCACCATTCAATGTCACACCTGTACCACCCAAATATATCATATGAGACCCACCAACCTGAGTTCCGTTAATTCTAGAAAGTCCGGCAACATTTATTCTCATAGCCTCAATTCCCGAAACCATAGCCGAATTCATACTATTTAAACCGACAGATCTTGCCCAAGGATTTAAAAGTAACTCGGTAGCTCCGGCTGCTCCTTGTCTATCCGGGTTACCGGCAAAGCTTAATGTAGTTGAAATACAAATAAACAAAACTGCGTAAAAATATCTTTTCATACTCTTTTTTTATTTTTTTAATAACAGCTGAATTTTTTCAATCCAGCTGTTATTAAATATTAGATTCATTTTTAGAAACTTGAAGAATCGAAAGGTCTGTTAACACATAACCATTTCAATACTCTTTCTCCATCATTTGGTGTAACCACATGGATTAGATAGATTCCACTTGCTATTGGTATACCTTGGGAGTTATTCATATCCCATTCGATATTGGTAACAGGCTGTCTGAATTGTACCCCTTGATTTGCTCTGGTGGCAGGTATTGGAGCAACATTCCTATCAAACCGTCTTACAAAATCACCATTCAAAGTATATATAGAAACTTCACTTTGGTATGGCAAATTAGTTATTTTAACAATATTTAAGTTCGAGTTAACTTCATATTCTGAACTTGCATAGTATGGATTTGGAACTATGTTGATGAGATCCAATGCTTCAGAAAGTGATTCATCCACTTTAGTAATGGCTTCTTTACCTTCTATGGTAAATTCATACTCCGGATATCCATCACCTGTTCTCTCTTCACCGGTAGTTACTGCGTATTCTTTACCTACTCTTAAGGAAATCCTAGTTTTTGATGGTATTAAACCTTCAGCATAAGACAATAATTCTGTGTCTTGATTTACCATAACCATACCCGCCCAATTGATAGTTCTCATAGCATTTCTTTTTACTATAGCTGATCCTCTTAAAGCTGTAGCTAAGGATTCAGTTCCATCATAAGCGGTATTTGTAACATAAATATAATGATGACCACCTAAAATATAAGGATGTGGTTCAAACAACTCATTTGGTTCTACATTTGAAGTCAGTTCATCACTAGTAGGGTTAAAGATCATATCGTGACCTGTCGCCATTCCTGAAGGAAAATTATCTATTGGTAAGAGAGGATTATCGTCTCTATAATAATATGAATCACCAAAAAATATATTTAATCTCATTCCTGTCTCTGCATCTATAGCATAGCCGGGAAACCAACCAAACCCTGTTCCTGATTCTTGAATTGGATTACCATTTTCATCTACTTCTTTACTTACTGAAGGTAAATTTTTAATAGCTAAAGGGTTAATCCTAGTGTTGTTGGGGAAAACCGAATTTGGAAGTTCTCTGTTGGCTGTCTCAACAACAATACACCTAGACCACAAATTTTTATCATTTGTAAATACAATATCAACATTTTTTAATGCCGGTAAAAAGTCAAAGCCTCCTCTTGCGAAATTGAAATCACCAGCAAATCCAGCTGGAGAAAATCGAGGAGGTTGATTTTCCCCGTTGCCAGAAGTGCTCGTCAGAAAATATGGAGCGAACCCATGCTCGTTAGCAATTCTATTAAACTGTTGTTTAGGGTCAAAAGCAAATTCATTCTGATTTAGCCCGGTCATTAGATACGTAAATAACGCTGATTGAAAACCTAGATCCAATTCAAGTCTAAAAGTATTATTAGTAATTGGTCTCAACCAATCTATTGGATTTTCATCCTCATATTCAATAGAAGAGCCAACCACCCCAAATCGCGGATCCAATTCCTCCCCTGCGTTGATACCGTAATTCAAAATTATTGAAAATCCATATTCGCTAATCAAGTGTTCATTTCCTTGCGCCAAAGTAACCTCCGAGAAAATAACTTCATCAGTATCCAGATTAGTCAATTCCCAAAATCCATCAGGATCTAGAAAATCATCTTCAAGATTATCATCCAATAATTTTAAACTATAGTTTCCATCCACAACATCAATGGGATTAAAAATGGTAACTGTAAGCGGACCTCTTCCCTCCTCATACACTAAAGTTCCATCAAAATTATCGAAATCTTCAACAGCTAATTTTGATTCGTCATTCAATTCCAACATTGACATAGGATTTCCTCTACCATCAATACGGGTAACCACAACACCGTCACCAAATTCGCTATTGAGGTTCACATCAATAATCTTTTTTGGGATTACTGTGTAAGTTTGAATATTTCTTCTACCTTCTAAATATACGTTAGCTTGAAAGATAGTATCATTATTCGGATCATATGGTAAATATTCATTATGTGCATAAGCGATAACAGAATAAAAATATTTTCTATGATTAACCAACCTGACATCATTTACAGCGAATGCATCATTCGTAATTCTAAAGGTTTTTCGGATGCCTTCATTTGAACCTTCAACCCTTAATTCAGGGATTAGGAAACTTTCTGTTTCATTACGTCCTGGTACTCCAACCCAATTATATATTCTGCTTATTGTATCTCTAACGTCCATTTGCAAAACAAGTCTGGCTTTATCCGGATCGCTGAATTCCGATCTTCCGATTTCACTATTTCTTAATTGGTAAACCAAATACCCTTGAAATCTATAGAACTTAAGCGAGTCCGGAACTCCATCCGGTGCAAAGGCATCCACTTCCATATAAAGCTCATTCTCATTATTAGAAGTAGGGGCTTTGGCGTTGGTTAAAGTAAAAATTACTTCTCTATCCAATTCAATTACAGATACATCAGGTGCATCGGGACCGTCTGTTAAGTCAAAACAATTATCAAATAATGCTTGCGCTTTATCGTCCGCAGCAAATATTTCTGAAAAAGAAGGACATGGGTAATTTTGATTTGGCACCCACGGTAGCCCAACAATCAATTCATTGATTCTTCCAACATTCAAAGTAAAAGGACCTGATGCTTGAATAGTTCTTAAATCTACAGGTGCTAAGCTTTCACTACACATTGACCAACCGTTGATATCATTCGCCTCACTCGGAAATGCATATTTAATTGGAACACCTTCAGGATCATAACCATCTCCACCTTCTGTGAAAGGACTGCCATCTCTCCATCTTCCGGATAGATAAAAATAATGTTGTTCAACCGAAACCGGACCAACTTTATTATTATTAGGATCCTCTCTATTGTAGTAGGTAAAGGAACTCATTCCTAATTCATAACTAACCGGAATTTCATTTCCAAAAGTATCGATGGATATTGAATCTCCTAAAGGACCTCTAAAATAATCTATACCCAAAATAGGGATATTATTACAATAAGTTACTTGCGATCCACAGGTACAACCTGAAGTTCCATCGACAGCATCGGAATTATATATTATTGCTAATGAACGACTTGTATCACACCCAACGTAATCATCATCAGAACAACCCAAATCCGGATCAACCCACATGGCAAAATAGGTGTCCGTAATTGGAGCAGCAGCTCTATTCAATAATTTATACCTAATAAAAGTCATATCATTGATCTCGTCGCTTGTCTGGTAGGCAAATGCTTGCGCCTGAACTTCCATTTGCATTGGTAGACCATTTGATTGGGTATGTGTATTTCCATTATCATTATAAATCCAAAATACCATCATGTCCGGTATTTGATCCGGACTAATAGGACATCCTCTTATTTCAATAGCCGGTAAGTCTCCGTCCAAAGGGTTATAGATTCCATCGTCATTGGCATCAAAGAAACCTGCTAAGGGTTGATCTGTTTCAGGTAAGGCAAACTCGTTATATTCAAGGAAAAAAGGATTGCCAAAACCAGGCCATTTCAATAAATCAATTGGAACAGAATCTAAAGTTAATGTGCGACCTTGCGCTTGCGCATTTAAAAAGGCACTTCGGAATTCTAGGATTTCATCTAAATAAACTGTCCAAAAAACGTCCCAAGTTGCACAGGTAGCTCTATCGGTAGTTCCCTCAGGTGTTAAAGGGCCGGGCCAGAAATCAGTTCTGTTTATATTTGGATATTCAGATACTGCTACTTTTAAAATAGAACATTCAATGGCATATTCTTCCACACCTTTCAATTCTGCTTCTTGATGGGTATCCTTTCCATTTTTTTTACGAAGTTCAATACGATCCTCTATATTTTTGGCAGCACGATAACTCGCTGTTTCTCCTACCCAACAGTTGGTGGCCATTTCAGCAATTTTTTGTTGGATGGCTCCAAAACTGGAAATTGGTACATTAAACTGCACGCGATCGTTAGCGTATTTCACGGATTCGGTTATCACACGACGTTGTGCATCCAAACACGCAGCTGCCAGTTTTATTCTTCCAACATTTAAAGCGTTCATGGCTATTTTAAAACCATTGCCTCGTGTTGAAAGCATGTTTTCAACAGGCACAACAGTTTCATTATAAAATACTTGTCGGGTTGAAGAAGCACGAATACCTAGCTTATGTTCTTCTTCACCCATGGTAATGCCATTAGGAATATTGGGGTCGTATTCCACAATAAATCCTGTGATGTTTTTATCATCTTCAATGCGAGCAAATACAATCATCAAACTGCAAAATCCAGCATTGGAAATCCACATTTTCTGACCTGTGATTTTATACGATTTGCCATCTTCAGATAGCACCGCTTTGGTTTTTCCTGAATTGGCATCACTACCAGCACTTGGTTCCGTTAAACAATAGGAGCCAAACCATTCTCCCGAAGCGAGTTTAGGTATGTATTTTTGTTTTTGTTCTTCCGTTCCATACAGTAAAATAGGCAAGGTTCCAATACCTGTGTGGGCTCCAAAGGCGGTACTGAAAGAGCCTGTAGCTCCGGAGATATAATCGCAAACTAGCATGGTATCTACAAATCCCATGCCCATACCGCCGTATTCTTCAGGTACGGAAACTCCTAGAAAGCCCATATCTCCCGCTTTTTTCATACAGGATTCCGTTAAGGCATAATCTTTAGCTTCGAATTTTGGTTTGTTTGGCCAAATTTCCCTGTCGACAAATTCGGTAACAGCTTCTTTCATCATTTTTTGTTAAAAGGCTTTATTCAACCAAATTCAAAAAAATGATTAAAGCTTTAGGTATATTATTGGTTATTACTGGTATTGTAGGGCTCGTTATGGGTGTCCTAGGAATTTTTGGCAGTATAGGTTTTGGTATGAGCCCGTGGGCTTTTGCAATTCTTGGCTTCATATTCTTTGTTTCTGGAATAGGTCTCTTGAAACGCAGAAAAGATGCAGACGAATAAGTTTACAGTTTCGCTATATAACTCTATTTATCACAATTTTACACATCTGACTTAATTTTTAAGTGTAAATTAGAAACAAAGCAGTTTTTACTTTGTACTAATTATAATGACTTTAAAGTCATTCAATAATTTACTAACTTAAAAAAATACTTATGAGTCACGAGAATTACCAAGCATGTATTGAAGCATGTTATAAATGTGCTGCAGAGTGCGATCATTGCTCTACTGCATGCCTTTCT
>CALCSX010000243.1 GCA_937894165.1 uncultured Saprospiraceae bacterium
CTAATGATACGTTCACCATATCATTACATGTCAAGTTCTGACTTACAGGTCCTGAATAATCATTGATTTCAATTGTAAAACACTCAAGGTCTAATTCATTGCCTTCATCATCATACACTGCCCAACATGATTCATAAATTCCTATTTCTAAATAGTCTGCACTTTCAGGACCACTTACATGCACAGGCTCATTAGGTCCTAAACCGGAAATTTGGAAGTTGGTTATCATTAAACTACTCCAATCACTAAAAGGAAATAATGTCCTTGCCCAAAAACCTACCCATTCTCCTGCTTCAACATCAAATGAAGCACTGCCATTTTGATTAAATACAAGTCCGTTTACTGAAAGCTGATTAGCAACTATTGTAGCCAAAGGTGTAGCTAAAGTAATCTCATCTCCAATATAAAATCCTGCAGGCGCAAATTGTGTTCCGGGAAAACCATCTCCATTCTCATAGACATAATCCCAATCAAATGTTACAGTGCCCGCTTCCGGTGCTTGCCATTGTACAAATTGAAGTAAATACCAATTGTTAGGAGGTATAGGGAATTCTGCCGGATTTGGTGTAAATACTGTTATAGCGTCAGGTGCATTGTCAAAAACAACTCCATCAACTGTAATAGTTGGATCAGGAAAAGCTTCATTTATTGTGACTCCCTCTTCTGGTCCATATGGGCTCGTAAAGCCGGTTTGAGTTATTGTCGTTATTTCAGGACAGTTTCCTATTAAACCAACTGTATAACTTACTACTCTTCCACACTCTCCGGGAGTTAGATTAATAACTATATCGTCAGGCATATCCAGCCCACAAGTTTGAAACAACAATAAAGTAGCTGTACATGTAGAGAGATTTCCACAATCATCTTCTGCGGTAATTGTTACCTCAATCTCACCAATATCATCGGAATCAACCGTCGATGGTGAAATAGATAATGTCGGCATTTGACAGCCACCTGAAACTTCCGGACCAAAATCAGTTGGATCAAGTGTAAACGTTTGTCCGGGTATTATCTCTAATTCAAAATCCTGACAATTATTGATTTCAATAATTTCAACAGGACTAATAGTAATTGTTTGCACACATTGATTGGTATTTCCGGCTTCATCCACAGCAGTCCAAGTTCTCGCAATGGTACCTGCTTCATCACAAGAAGCTATTGACATGAATTCATCTTCGTAGCTTACCACAATATCTGCTAATGCAGAACAATTATCTACAACAGTGGGCATTCCAAGTCCGGTATTAATTTCGGGATCGGATATATCTGTACATGAGATTACAGCATTTGAAGGGCAGAAAATGATTGGTGCATTATTATCTACTCCATCAAGAATGACCACCTCAAATTCTGTTACACAACCATTAATATTTGTTATTTCTAATTGATAAGTTCCGGCTGTCAACCCCGTTTGATTTAAAACATTTGGATTAAGACCACCACCATCAATAGTCGACCAAATAAATGTATCACCTGTTTCTAATGTACCAATCACTTGTATTGCACCATTATTTCCTCCGGGACAGATAACATTTGTTGTTTGAAAGGTAACGATTGTTCCTTCTTCACAAATAAATGTATAAGGAGTGGCTTCACTTTCGCAAATTATCTCACCTTGATCATCTAGAATGACAGAAGTTACATAAATAATGGAATCTAATTCCAAGTCACCGCAAAAAACTTCCAATGACAAGCCTGTTGAAATAAGTTCTGTTAAATCCGGATTACTATAGAAACTATAAGCATCTAATTCAAATTCCGGTTCAGGTTCGAAATCATGGCTCCCTAAACCTGTTATATCATCTTGAGGAAAACTCTGCCATTCTGCTCCTAAAGTAGGAAAAGGACAACCAGTATCATCGGGATCTGTTGACACACCATTTATAATATTCGAGTTTCTTATTAAGGTTGAATTAAGCGTACTGTTCCCATTTTCTTCCCATTCAGTCCCCGGATCACAGCCAATATTTCCAATTAAATCAATTAAGTTACCATTAAAATATAAGCCGATCGCATCATCACCATTGAAATTCACAACACCACCGTTAATTAATACATCAGCTAAATCTGTTAGTGCTAGTGAAGCAGTTTGATGAGCGATTACAAATACATCGTTATTGTTAAGTATTCCACTAAGCATATAGGTGCTACCGGGTGTTGCACTGCCATTAAAAAAGGTACGTATTTCGTAACCTATTAAATCGACGTCATTTCCTGTGCCGTTGAATATTTCTAAAGCTTTATTAGTTCCACTTCCTTCTATATATTGTGAGAAGAATAAGTCCTCAGCTAATGGAGCAGTTCCTATTCCTCCCCCTTCAGGAAAAATTTCACCACCGTTGTTTAAACAAACTATTAAAGTTTCTACCTGATCATCAGGTTCTAGAATTCCAGCACAACAATCTTCAACAATTATGGTGATCAATGCAGTATCAACACATGATTGACCTTCCTCTACAATAAAATAATATTCATAAATTCCCGGTGTTACATTTTCAAAATCCACTATTCCCATCATATCCGGATCCGGTGATGGTAGAATGGCTTCTATGATTCCATCATCCATGGAATTAGTTAAGTCAAAAAGATTAATTTCAGTTTCTCCGAATGCTGAACTGTTACATATTGTCAAACTATTATCCGGCCCCGCCTCCACGTCGCAATCACAAATGTCAGGACAAACTTCCGGCATTAGTGTCACAATCATGCTTGAAGGACTCACTTCCATAGGATTCGTCAGACATTGACATCTACTAATAATACTAAAAGGATTTTCTGCGTCATAGATGGGGAGATCATCAACCCAAGTCATTCCGTTATCCACTGAGTATTGGGGCATTGATCCGGTAGGACATTCATCATCCGGTGCAGAAATACTCCCATTGGTAAATTCACAATCTATACAAAAACTGTCTTCTATTATTACACTTGGTGGCGCTGAAGTTAAATCGGGGCAATTATCAGGCAATTCACACAATGCAGTCACACTTAAATTATCTATAGCAATTCCATTATTCGCACCGGCTTGATTATTTGCAGTCCAAATTAGTGAAAATTGATCACCAGGCATTAAGGTCAATCCAGATATTATTAATGATTTAGGTGTTACTGTAACAGTACCATTAGTACCGGTTGCCATTCCGGCTTGTGAAAGCGAACTTACATCAGCAAGACCTAAACCTGTTTGAGTAACATCAAAGCCCGTCGTATTTCCGGCATATCTCCATTGCTCGAAATCATATTCTACTGATAAATCTGTAACAATATCAGCCGAATTATTAATAAAATTAGCTGTAAAAATTATTTCCTCCGTCGCATTGGTTCTTAAAGCGCCCAAAGCATATTCTCCTCCAATTCCAAAGGCATAAATTCCACCAGCTGTACTTGTTCCCGTCCCAATACCTTGATATGTTCCTGTTCCTACAATTTCAGCTTCCCAGCCAAATGGCAATGTTGCTTCGGATCCTAAAAAACTATCAAAATCTTCTTCGGCAGCTTCGTCACAATCTTCTAATGCAATCTCATTTTGTATCCCACAAACTACAGAAAGTTCAAAATTGTCAATACCAATTCCATTTTCGGAACCGGTAAGGTTATCCGTTGTCCATGTAATAGTAAATTCTTCTCCTGGCAATAAATTTAATCCATTTAATGTCATAGTTTTGGGTATAACTGAAACCATTCCATTGGTGCCGGTAGATTCTCCTTCTTGAGAGAGTGGACTTACATCTACTGCACCCAAGCCGGTTTGACTTACTATAAACCCACTGGTATTTGACCCACCGTATCTCCACTGTTCGAAATCATAAGCGATAGTCATCGCAGATATTATTTCTCCTGTATTATTTATAAATGTTGAGGATAGTGAAATATCTCCACTTCCATTAGACCTCAAAGCTCCCAGCGCATATTCGGTTGCAGTACCGTAGGCTCTAACTCCACCGGTAGCACTAGTGCCTGTATCGAATCCTACAAAAGTTGCTGTACCTAAAAAATCCGCTGCCCAGCCTGAAGGTAGTGTTGCCTCAGTCCCTTCAAAAGTATCAAAATTTTCCTCATAAGGGACATCGCAACTTGTAATGTTGATTATCGGTTCACCAGCCAAGCCACATACATATTCTAATACAAAATTATCAACAGCTATACCGTTGTCCGCACCACCTTGATCGTTTGTAGTAAATATAATTGAGAAAGAATCTCCAGGATTTATATTTAAACCTACTATATTTAAAGTCTTAGGAGTTACGGTAACTACCCCATTAGTTCCTGAGCCTATACCTGCTTGAGAAAGTGCAGAGACGTCTGAACCACCTAATCCGCTTTGGGTGACTACTAAGCCCGTAGTATTACCTGAATATCTCCACTGTTCAAAATCATATGATATTGTAATCTCTGTAATAGGTTGACCAGT
>CALCSX010000244.1 GCA_937894165.1 uncultured Saprospiraceae bacterium
CTTTGCGATTTTTAAGTCTCTCTTTGGATGAGGTAGGTGCTATTCGTTATGAGGTAATAATTGCGAACGGGAGTGCGGAGGTGGAGTTTTTACCTTATATCGATGCGGGTGTAGAGAATGAGGACACAAATTGGGAGGAGAGATTTTGGGAAATGATGGATCAACAGGTGCATTTGGAAAGTGCTTATTTAGTAGCTAGGACCAAAAAGACGCATTTTGTAGCTTGCACTTTTATGAAAACGGCTATGGTTGCGGATGGGAAGGATGTACAACCTCAATCTCCTACAAGCAATGAAAATGATAAGGTAAATTTTTCTTATAAGGTTCATCTGGAACTGGGCAAGTGCGCTGTGCTCACAAAATTCGGCGGGTATGTAACCTCCCGTAACCATGAAGTTGATCAATTGATAGACAGAGCGAAAGAGGTGATCGTTGAAGCAGATTCAATGGGTTTTGAGGCTTTGTTGCAGAAGCAGAAGGAGGAATGGCAGGAGATTTGGGAAATGGCAGATATCACCATCGAAGGTGATGTGGAGGCGCAGCAGGGCATTCGATTTAATATTTTTCATCTGAATCAGACCTATTTGGGGAAGGATGATAGATTGAATATTGGTCCGAAGGGATTTACGGGGGAGAAATATGGGGGATCTACTTATTGGGATACGGAGGCATATTGTCTTCCATTTTATATGGCAACAAAGGGGCAGGATGTAGCGAGAAGTTTGTTACAATATCGTTATAATCACCTTCAAAAAGCTATTGAAAATGCAGCTAAGCTTGGTTTTGCCTCAGGAGCTGCGCTTTATCCAATGGTGACAATGAATGGTGAGGAATGTCATAATGAATGGGAGATCACTTTCGAGGAAATTCATAGAAATGGGGCTATCGCTTTCGCAATATTTAACTATTATAGATTTACCGGGGACTATTCTTATATCCCTGAAATGGGTCTGGAAGTTTTGATCGGCATAGCTCGATTTTGGTCACAGCGAGCCACTTATTCTAAAGAAAAGGGTAAGTATGTAATTTTAGGTGTGACAGGACCAAATGAATATGAAAATAATGTGAATAATAATTTTTACACCAATTACATTGCCAAATGGTGTATGGATTATGCCATAGAGCAAATTCACAGGGTGAAAAATGAATATTTTGACGATTACAAAAGAATAGTGGATGTTTCAGGTTTGACTGAGAGTGAAATTATTGAAATGAAAGAGGTAGCTGAAGGCATGTATTTCCCTTATTCTAAAGAGTATAATGTCTATTTGCAGCAAGATGGTTTTTTGGATAAGGAATTAATTCCTGCTTCTAAGCTCGATCAATCTCAGCGACCTATCAATCAGCACTGGTCATGGGACAGGATTTTAAGATCTCCTTATATCAAGCAAGCGGATACCTTGCAGGGATTTTATTTCTTTGAAGACCACTTTAGTAAGGAGGAGCTGGAGCTGCATTTCGATTTTTATGAGCCATATACTGTTCATGAATCTTCACTTTCACCTTGTGTTCATAGTATTTTGGCGGCGAGTTTGGATCGGATGGAGCAGGCTTATGAATTTTATGTGAGGACTTCTCGTTTGGATCTTGATGATTATAACAAGGAGGTTCATGAAGGATTGCATATTACCTCTATGGCCGGAACGTGGATGAGCATTGTTGAAGGTTTTGGGGGAATGAGAATCAAGGAGGGTCATTTGAGTTTCGAACCTAAGATGCCACCGCACTGGGATTCCTATTCCTTTAAAGTTAACTTTCGAAACCAGATTGTAACTACAGTGGTTAATAAGGACTTTGTAACTTTCCATTTGGCCGGTACCAATGACTTGGAAATACATGTAAACGGAAAGATTTATTTACTAAATCCAAAAGAAAGTTTAGAAGTTAATCTCGCAATTGATCAGGATTATAAACGGTGAATAAAGCCAATATAGGCGCCGAGATAATTATAGGGTAATTTAAAATCTTCTATAAGCTGCAGGGGCGCTATGCTAATCCCTGCCTTAAATCGTATTTTTCTCATATAAATATCTTCTAACCTTGCTCCTAATTTTAATAAAGGGAAAATATCACCTTCCTTGCTCTTAAAATCATAGACATATAATCCATCCACTCCTATTTCCAGATGTGAAAGACCATGTTTATTATTCATGACACTGACGCCAAGTTTCCCGGTAGCTCCCATATGATCAGTGCCAATATATGGCCCCAGACCTCCCGATAAGCTGATAAATATGTCCGGATATTCAAAAAAGATCCTTTCATAAATTACCTGAGGACTAAAAATCATTTTGTCGGTAATCATTACTATCTCATAATGAAAACTGTTATGGCGAATAGGGCCTTGGGTATATCCTTTGGCGTTTCTTTGAGCGTAAATTTGTGAGGATAGAGAAATAAATACAATTAATAAGCAGAAATTTCTTAACTGATAATTCATTTTGCGAAGCACTTGAGTTTTGATCGCCCTAAAGTAAAGAAAGTTTGTATAGAAAGTGAGGATTTGCTATATTTTTGAAATTTTTTAAACTAAAATATTGATTCGATGTATAATCTGCATATAATTACATGACGAAAACGGCAAGACCCAAATTTAAAAAAAATGATTTAGGGATTTCTTTATAATTTTTAGAAAATTTCAGTGCTTATATTTGGTTGATATTATATGATAAAGAAGTTAATGGGTAAAAAATTGCAATTGGTAATTATTTTGATAGTTCACTTATTTGTAGTGGATGCATCAATTGCCATCGGTACGCCAAGAGTCAAGAATTTTGGCAATTTGGACTATAAAGCCGGAACTCAGACTTGGATGATTGATCAAGGCTCGGATCATCTGATGTATTTTGCGAACAATGATGCCGTATTACAATTCGATGGGATAAATTGGACAGGATTTCCGCTGCCGGGTAGGTCAATAGTCAGAAGCATTCAGGCGGGAGAGGAAAATAGAATTTATGCCGGTGGTTATAATGAGTTTGGTTATTTTGAGGCAGATGAGCGAGGAAATCAGGTTTTTGTTGAATTACAATCACTATTGCGTTCGGATTCCAAGGATTTTGGTGAAGTTTGGAAAATACATATTTGGGATGGGTCGGTGATATTCCAATCTTTCACGCAGTTAATGATATATAAGGATGGCGGGATAGATGTCATTAAGGCTGATGAATCATTTCATTTTTCTTACGTGGTAAATAATGAGCTCTTTGTTATTGATCAGGACAAAGGTATTTTAAGATATGAAAACGGAAAACTCAATCCATTAGATGGGGCTGAGATCTTAAAAGGACATTTGATATGGTCCATGTTTCCGGTTTTGGAGGGAAATATAATGATAGCTACTCAGGACGGGGGAATATTTCTGTGGAGAAATGGGAAATTGAAAAAGTGGAATAATACGGCTTCCCATATTATCGAAAGCAAGCAAGTGCAATGTGCCATTCCAATCAATAATAATCTTTATGCTTTTGGGACAATCCAAGATGGTTTGGTTATTTGCGACTTTGAAGGGAATGTCAAGCAACATTTAAACATTGAAACCGGACTTCAGAACAATACGGTATTAAGTTTATTTCTAGACAGACACAGAAATTTGTGGTTAGGCTTAGACAACGGAATAGATTATTTGGAAATAAATTCGCCCTTAAGTTATCTGAGCAATTCGAATAATTTGAGTGCCGGGTATGCAGCCGTGGTGCATGAGGGCAAGTTGTACTGCGGAACCAATCAAGGAGTTTTTTGTAGAGACTGGAAGGACGGAAATGGTGATATGAGCAATTCAGAGTTTCAATTAATAGAGGGGACGCAAGGTCAGGTGTGGGCATTGGAAGTTGTAGGAGGGACATTGTTTTGCGGGCACAATTCCGGTGTATTTGTAATCGAGGGTAGGAATGCAAAAATGGTTTCTGATGTACAGGGGGGGTGGACGTTCTATCAGCCACCCGGGCGGCCGGACATATTGATTTGTGGGACATACACTTATTTGGTAAGATTTGAGAAGGAGGGTAAGGTATGGTCGGAAGGAAAAATTATCAAAGGATACAAAGAATCGTCAAGGCATATTGTCAATGCGGGTCAGCAAAGTATTTGGATAAGTCATGGGTATAAAGGGGTGTATCGGGTACATTTTGATGAGAATTACACGCAGGTAACGAAGGTGAAATTTTTCAATAAGACTCATGGCTTCAAAACAGACAGGGATATCACTGTGTCGGAAGTGGATAAAGAGGCTGTATTTACGACAGGTTACGGTTTGTTTAAATTTGATGAGGAAGCGGGTGTTTTTGTAAGGGATTATCGATTGGAAGAGAAGTTGGGAAGGTATGACATGAATATTTTGCAGCAGGATGTTTTGGGTAATATTTGGTTTTTTACCACTGATGAAGCGGGGGTTTTCAGATGGCAAGAGGATGGCAACTTTTCAGAGGTCGAGATACCGTTTCGTGAATTGAGTTCAAAATTTATTAAATGGTTTCAATTTGTGAATCCGATAGGAGAGAAAGATGTACTTATTGGCCTACAATCAGGATTTGCACATTATGACCCAACATTTCAGAAAGATTACAATTTAGAAATATCAGCCAATATTCGCAAGGTTCAGATATTAGCGGGTTTGGATTCGGTTATTTATGCAGGCGGGCATGTAAATGAGAATTTTGTCCCGGAAATACCTTATAAATTTAACCAAATTCAAATAGACTTTTCTGCCAATGATTATGAAAATTCCGATCAAATCAGATTTTTTACCTATTTGGAAGGATTTGATAATGACTGGATCGAGTCACACGGTCAGTTTAACCGGCAGTTTACCAATTTGAAGGCCGGGGACTATATATTTAAAGTAAAGGCGAAGAATATATATGGTTATGAGAGTAATGCTGCCGCGGTATCCTTTTCAATTTTATCGCCATGGTATAGAACGGGGGTTGCGTTTTTCGCA
Source organism: uncultured Saprospiraceae bacterium (assembly GCA_937894165.1). Taxonomy (GTDB): domain Bacteria; phylum Bacteroidota; class Bacteroidia; order Chitinophagales; family Saprospiraceae; genus CALCSX01. The sequence goes on from CALCSX010000244.1 coordinate 4,940, forward strand.
TATTTTTTATTGATTGTAGGAATTATATACTTTGTGTTCCGCTATGTGAAATATAGGCTGACCTTATCAAAGCGTAAGTTTGAAGAAGAACAGCGTCATTTGTTCCTAGAAAGGGAAAAACAATTGCAGATTGAGAATTTAATGGCGGAAAAGAAGCTAATTAGGTTAAAAAATGAAAAATTAAATTCTGAAAAGATACAAAAGGACAAGGAATTGGCTAACACCACTATGCAAATTTTGCAGAAGAGCAAGTCTTTGACAGAGATAAAGAATGACCTAAAAAAACTGAAAAAAGAGTTGGCAGGCACTCCTCACGCTAACAAATTCACATCGATAATCAAGAAAATCGATAGAAATATTGATTCAGAGAAGCAATGGGAGGTTTTCGAAAGCCATTTCGAGAATGTTCATGATGAATTTTTGGCTAGATTGAAGCAAAATTATCCTGATTTGTCACCGCGCGAACTTAAATTATGTGCATATTTAAGATTAAATATCTCCAGTAAAGAAATTTCAAGTCTAATGAACATTTCGATCCGAGGAATTGAGACAGGGAGGTATCGGGTGAGGAAAAAATTGGGCTTGGATCACGATAAGAACTTAACTGATTTTATCATTTCCTTTTAGATAACACTACGTTTTTGACTCCTGTTAAGAAATTATAAAAAAATTCTTAAGTGTACATTAAATGACACTATTTCATTGAATATCAAGGAAATAAAATTTGATTGACGTATAAAAGAAGTAGTGATATTAATGAATTGTGAATTGTTGAAGTAGTAATATTTTTGAATCCCTAAAATTTTGTTCTTTAATTTGAAACGAAGATTTAATAACCAAAACCTAATTAAACTTAAAATAAACATTAAATGGAAAAGAAGAATTACAAATTATTAGGAAGAATTATGTCGTTACTATGTATGGCGACAATATTAACATTCAGCTCTTGCAAGAAAGATGACCCGGATGAAACAGGCAACCCCGTTGCAAGTTATCAGTATGAAGTAAGTGAGACGAATTCATTAGAGGTTAGTTTTATGAATTTTTCACAGAATGCCACTTCTTACAGTTGGAATTTTGGAGATTCCAATACTTCAACTGAGGAGAATCCTACACATGTATATTCCACTTTTGGTACATATACAGTTGTATTAACAGCTACGAATAGTGCCGGTGCCTCTGCGAATTTTTCTCAGACTATACAAGTTCAGGATCCTAATTCATTGCTAGCTTTATTAGCAGGTACTGAAAGTAAGACTTGGAAGCTTTATAGAGAAGGTACAAGTATGGGTGTTGGACCTGACGCTGCCGGAGCAAGGAGCTGGTGGTCATTGGCAAATAATGGAGCGAGACCTTGTGTATATTTTCAGGAATTTACCTTCACAAGAGATGGGGAGTTTATTTTTGATGATAATGGCTCTTTTTGGGGAGAAGATGCTTTGTTTTTAGATACAGATAGACATGGCACGTGCTTTGAAGCTACACCTGCAAATATGGTTTCTACAGGTGGTGTGGATGTTAGCGGTTATTTGAGTGGAACACATTCTTATACTTACAATCCGACGCAGAATGAAATTACTCTTACGGGTGCAGGAGCTTGGATGGGTCTTCCTCATTTAGGTACAACAGGTGAAACTGTAGCACCTGAAGCTAGTAAAACATTTACTGCTGTGTTGGAGGAGCATGATGGTTACGATTTATTAACGATATCTTATTTTTATGCTGCTCCGTTGTATTGGGATTTTACTTATGTAAGCTATTCTGATGAGAGTTTAGAACCGGATGTTGTAACCGAAGCAGAGCCATTTGGTGAAGATTT
>CALCSX010000245.1 GCA_937894165.1 uncultured Saprospiraceae bacterium
TAGTAATTTTTATGGGACTTGGAACGATTATGAATTCAATTACACCAAGCAAAATAGAAAGGATCTGGGCTCCTGTGGCGGGCATTCAATTTATTACTAGTATTGTAATTGCGCTGAATTAGAAGTGAAAATTCTATTAATTATTGTAACAAAATTCACAATCCCAAATTTATGTACAATAATTTATCAAGGTGACAAGTTTTTTAATTTTCATTTCGGAATAATAGTTTAAAATATATGAAGTACGGATATTTACTCATTACTCTTTTAACACTAATATTATCTTGCTCGACAGAAAAAGTGACTGGTCAGAAATATTTAAGATGGGTAGGGGATATAGAACATGATCCGGAGATAGACATGACAAATTTTACTCTCTGTAACGGTGAGGAATATGTCAGGCAATACTTCAATATGTATGAAGGAATGCAGATTGAAGGAGAAAAAATAAAAATTGAGTCTCATTTTAAGGAGAAATATAAGCCTGTTGATGTGAATGAATCAGGTTGGATAAGGATTAGGTTTATTGTCAATTGCAATGGGCACACGGGTCGCTTTAGAATTATAGAATCTGATGAAAATTACAAAGAAAGACCGTTCGATAAAAGAATTATAGAACAACTTCTTGAATTAACGAAATCTCTCGAAGGCTGGAAGGTTCTTTCTGTTGATTCACAACCGGTGGATTACTATCAGTATTTGATCTTCAAAATGAAAAATGGAGAAATTGAAAAAATAATGCCATGAAAACAAAATTAACAATACTCTTCATTACATTTTTTATACTTAATTTAGAAGCCCAGCCCAATTGCAATTGGTATAAATATCAAGGTGATTTAAAGAAATATGAAGCCTGTATTGCCTCTGAAAAACGTGCCGGACATTATCAATTTAGTAAAGAATTTCAATCAGCACTTGATGAAGCCCTATTAATTGATTCAACTTTTGCATACGCCTATCGCGCCAAATCGACTGCCTATTTGAAAAGTGGAGATTTTATTACCTGGATGGAATTAATGGAAAAAGCAGTCGAATATGATCCGATAGAAAGTTTAGAATATCGTGGGTGGTGTCGTTTGCAGTTCTTTAGAGATTATCAAGGCGCTATTGATGATATTTTGCGTTTAAAAGGGCTTACCAACAATCAAATTGGATATTCTGTCAATGCTGATTATCATCTGGATATAGCCCTTGCGCTCTGCTACAAATCTCTAGGGCAAACAGATCTGGCTATTCAAATTATACAAGAAAAATTCTCAGATACAACTTATACAGCAGGATTGTACGACAATCTACATCTTGGGGTCTTGTATTTGGAAAAAGGAGAATATCCAAAAGCAATAGAGCAATTAAAAATTCAAGAAAGTATAAATGATTTGGCTGAGAATAGATTTTATATAGCAATTGCTTACAAAGCACTTCAAAATGAAGAGAAATTCTATTCTAATTTGACAACATCTAAAGCCTACTATCAAAAAAACCAAAAGTTGTTTGACACTTATGTGGAATACATTGATAAGATCTATATAGAAGATATTTTGAAAGAAGAAGAATATGGAATACGTGGGCAGATTCCACCAAATAGTGGATATGTAATTCGTAGACATTGAGTTTGGATTATAGCAAGAAAGGTCGGGTCAAGAATAAAAGTGAACTTTATTGGAGAATTACCGGTGCTGACAAATGGAAAATTTTGCAGCTTTCCTCTACCGAAAATGCCCATCATTTCTACGCAGAGATTCCACAACAGAAGTCCGGTACCACTATCGAATATTATGTTTCAACCCACTCCAAATCCGGGGAGAGTTCGACACGACCGATAGCTGCTCCTGAAGCGTTTTATAATTTTTCTAATAAAATAAAAATTAATCTGTGATAAATTAAAAACTGAAATTAATCTGTGCAATATATATACTAAAATTCGTTATTTTACTTTTTCAACTACTCACACTTTTATTATGAAAATTTTCGTCAGTTTGCTCATAACATCTTTATTTTTTCTCACTTCATGTAAAAAAGAAGATTCAAATCCAGGAATAGATTATCTCATCTTTGGTCATTTTTATGGCTTTTGTCAAGGTGAAGAATGCATAGAAATTTTCAAATTGGATGAAGAAAAACTTTACGAAGATACCAACGACACTTATCCAAGTGCAGATGACTTTTATGAAGGTGATTTTGTAGAATTATCAAATGAAAGGTATCAAGTGGTAAGCGACTTATTGGATTATTTTCCTTCAGATCTACTTGATGAAACAGATACAGTTCTAGGTGCGCCGGATGCATCAGACGGAGGAGGACTTTATATTGAAATTTCCCAAAATGGAGTGAGAGATTTTTGGCTTTTAGATCAGTTTAAAGAGAATGTTCCCGACCAATATCATTACTTTATGGACTCAGTCAATGCAAAAATCCAACTGCTGCAATAGCGGAATTCATACAGTCTAAAGGATAAGAGTCTTCTATTGATATTCTTGAAATTTTTATATATTTCGAAAGTATTTAAATTATGGAAACTAAACTATCCCCACGCCTATTAGAAATTGTAAATGCCCTCCCCCTCAAAGAGGGTTTACGTATCCTTGAAATTGGCTGCGGACCGGGCGCCATGGCTCGTGAGATGGCACGCAGAATCGGAAATGGTCATATTCTTGCTATCGACAGATCAGGCAAAGCCATTCAACAAGCTGTGAAAAATCTTAGCAACACCACTCAAAACATAGCATTTAGACAGGTTGCAATTGAGGATTTCGAATTAGAATCGGATGATCTGCCCTTTGACCTAGCAGTTGCTATTAGAGTAGGCGCACTGGATGGTCGTCATCCTGAAAAAGAAACTATTTCCCTTCAAAAAATTGCCAAAGCTTTGAGGAAGGAAGGTAAATTATACATAAACGGGGGAAATCCACTTAAAGAAATTTCTCTCGATCAATATAGATAGGGCAATTTTTAAATTTTGTATCTTCACTAATATTTAGCTGAATGATGATGATTGCAAATTTAAAGATTCTTCCCACTGACATTCTTAATGATTACGAAAAGCAGATAGATCCAAATTTGGAGCAAAAATTTAATGACTTGAAAGAAGCGGAGATCTCAACGGATAGTTTTAGCTTTTACACTTCTGTTTCTTCCGTTTTTTCCTCCAAAATAGAAGGTGAAGATATAGACATTGACAGCTATATAAAACATAAAAAATACGGAATTGAATTCCTGCCCGATTATACTCAGAAAATAGATGATTTATATACTGCCTATAAATTTGCAGCCTCCCATCCTCTTTGCGAAGAAAATATTGAAGAAGCTCATAAACTACTTAGCAAGCAATTTCTTGCCAATCATTTAAGAGGTAAAATTCGTAATCAAAATATGTTTGTAAGCACGTCAGATGGAAAAATAGAGTTTGTTGCTGCATCTCCTTTTCAAGTAAAAGACGAAATGGCAAAGCTTTATCAGGATATCGAAATCCTACTAGAAACGACTCTAAATTTTAATGAATGTTTTTATTTTGCTTCAATGATCCATCTTGTTTTTGTTAAAATCCACCCCTGGAACGATGGCAATGGTCGTTCTGCTCGTTTATTGGAAAAATGGTTTTTATCTGAAAAATTGGGCGTAAATGCATGGTTTGTACAAAGCGAAAAATACTATTATTTACAGCATCAAAACTATTATAATAACATTCGCATCTTAGGTCTTGAATATGATTATTTGGACTATTCTAAAGCTCTCCCTTTCCTTCTAATGCTTCCAAGTTCTTTAAAAATCGACTTATAAAAATTAAAGATATTATTAAGTTCTAACCTATGAATCTATTCGAATTTTTCAAACTTTTTCACCCCCTTAATGTCTCAGATTACGAGCTCCTCACAGCGCAACTCCAACCACGATCTTTCAAAAAAGGAGAGTTCATTACACTCCCCGGCCAAGTTCAACGTGAACTTTATTTTGTCAATAGTGGCGTGCAAATGTCATACTTCGATTCCGACCACAAAAGCCATGTAATTGCCTTCACCTATCCACCCAACCTCTGTGCCATTCCCGAATCCTTTTCCTTCCAAGCGCCTTCTCCCTACTACCTCACCTGCTTAACGTACAGCGAATTTGACTTCATCACTTACGAACAATTGCAGGAACTTTTTGACCAA
>CALCSX010000246.1 GCA_937894165.1 uncultured Saprospiraceae bacterium
GAGCATCGGTGTTTATGAAATCCAATAATACGAAAGGCAAAGCGACTGCTTCAAAACAAGTGGATACCCGTCAAAAAATACGATTGATGTTCGATTCCCCTAAAGGATACCACCGCCAATTGCTTGTGGGGGTTGATGAACGTGCTTCTAACGGTTTCGATTTAGGTTTTGATGCCCCGTTAATTGAAACAAACAAGGAGGACATGTTTTGGATTTTCAAGAATAATGAATTCGTCATCCAAGCTGTCGATAATTTTGATGAAGACCAAATATTGCCATTAGGTATTAAAACCAATCAGGCAGGCATATCAAAAATTAAAATTGATGGGCTAGAAAATATTTCAAATGATTTTAAAATCTATTTAAAAGATAATGAATTAGGTATTTATCATCCCATTAATGAGAGCCCTTATGAAGTGTATTTGGAAGCTGGAGATTATTTGGATCGTTTTGAAGTGACCTTTAAGTCTTCCGGGACTCTAGATGTAGACGATATTATTGCCCATGAAAACATTCAGGTGTATTTCTCGAACCACTCCGAAAGCATCATAGTACACAATCCGGTTTTAAGACAGATTAAATCGGTGGAACTGGTAAATCTTTTGGGGCAGTCCATCCATACATTCGAGGGCACGACCCAAAATTATGTGGAATACAAAACAAACCAAATAAGTACCGGGGCGTATATTATTAAGGTTCAAACCCCAGAAGGCTCGGTTTCCAAAAAAGTATTGATAAAGTAATTAGTCACGCTCAAGTTAAGAATTCCACATTGACAAATTTTAAGTCCTGAAAATCCTTTTCAGGACTTTTTTATTTGAGAAGCAATACAACTACAAAGGTTCTCGATACAAAATAGCTCGTGCCTCTCTATTTTACTCGAACTGACAGGCTAACCAATAACATAATTTATAACCCAAATGTCACTTCGATTTCTATGACGCCACCAAACGATTTTCATAAAAAGTTTGATTTTTAATCAAGGCAAAAATACGATGGATAATTTTATTCCTAATGGCATTTAAGACACTCATCTTGTTTTTGCCCTCTTCAATCTTTCTTAGATAGTATGTCCTAAGATCATTTTGTAGCCTAATAGCACTCATGGCTGCTAAATGGAGTACTTTTTTTAATTCTTTGTCTGCAAATACGGATATCCTCGGCCTATATTTTAAGGATGTCCCCGATTGATGGTCAAAAGGAACAACGCCTGCAAAGCATGCCATCTTTCTTGGGTTATCTATTTTTGTGAATCCTTCCGTTTTGGACAGCACCATCCAGGACAGTACCTTGCCCACTCCCGGGATCGTCCGCATCCTATTTGCCTGCTCCCTTAACCGTTGGTCATTTCCGATTATGAATTGTATCTTAGCTTCTATCTTGCTTATTTGCGCATCAATGTTCCTGATCAAGCTTTCATTTAGTTTAAGTAGCTCTTTGTCCATTCCATTGGTATTCATTAATTTATAGTCTGCCCGTTGCCTGATCAATCCTGATTTTATTTTGACCCTATACTTTCTTTCCGTTTGCAATACTTTCAATTGCTTCATGGATTCTGTATTTGGTTTCCATTGCGGTAGGTCCATATGGTTTTTCTCAATGAACAATGTGATCCTTTCCGCATCTACACGGTCATTTTTACCCCTGACCAACCCTAAACTTTTTTTGATATGGATAGGGTTTATTACATAGACCAAGAATGAAAAGCGCTCCAGTGCTTCATACAGATTGTAATTGTACCTACCTGTGTTTTCCATTGCAATATAAATTTTGTGCTCTTGATTGACCAAAAGCCTTTTAAAAAATTTGTTGCAATCTTTTATGGTGTTCCCAATAGTCGAATAAACTGCCTGTCCGTCTTTTTTGATACAGATATCCAATGTTTTAGAACTAATGTCAATCCCAATAAAAATGTTTTTCATAATTTTGTTTTTAAGTGATTAAAAGATTAGAGAAAAACATCAATAACTCAACTCCTTTATAATGGGCCTGAATCCCTAATTTCTATCTGAGATTTTGATGGATAAAGTGTTTAAGTCTAAATCGAAGTATGGGTTTTGCCCTGAGTGATTATTAGTTTACTTAAACACTTTTCTCTATTCTAAATTTAATGAAATACTTTCAAACAAATCTAAAGGAGTGATTTTCGAAGCATGAGAAAATTGTATCGAGAAGTTATATTACTAAAGTTCTCGATACAAAATTCTGAAAAGAATTCACTCGAACGGACATTACAATTCAATTAAATGTCAAAAAAAGCAGCGTTTTAGTGCATTTCGCTTTCAGCTTCTAAAAATGTTCACACCGCAAATTCACAAATTTTAAAATATTTGTTATTAAAACAATTTGCGAATTTGCGGTAAATATTTGCAATATAATTTTGCGGACTTTCAGTCCATAAGTGGTTCATTTCCTCTTATCAAAAACAATAACTGGTTTTCTGCTCATGGCGGGAAATTGTAATTTTTGAATCTCATCTTTATCGCAAAATTCAATTTTTGGCGTCACACGAAGTTTGGCCCTAAAATGGTCTTTTATATTAGAAAGTAACTTTTCAGATAGG
>CALCSX010000247.1 GCA_937894165.1 uncultured Saprospiraceae bacterium
GTGTCTTGCCGGAATTGCCAAGAATGGATGATTCTTGAATTTATCATCATAAAAGTCCGCTACTTTTTGCCTGGCTGCTATGAAACTATCCAGATATTTCAATTTTACCAAAAGGATAGAGGCTTGTAAAGTATCCAATCTGGAATTTACTCCAACTATTTCATGAAAATACTTCTTTTTTTGCCCGTGATTAGCAATCATTCTGACTTTTTCAGCGAGTTGCTCATCATCGGTCAGAATAGCACCACCATCACCGAAACAGCCCAGGTTTTTGGAGGGGAAAAAAGATGTCGTTGAAATATGTCCAATAGTTCCGCTCTTTTTTCGGTTTCCATTTTTAAAAGTGTAATCCGCGCCGATGGATTGCGCATTATCTTCAATCACAAAAAGATCATATTCTTTGGCAATACTCATTATTTGCTCCATATCAGCGCATTGTCCGAAAAGATGAACCGGAAGTAAGGCCTTAGTTCTCGAGCTGATCTTCTTTTTGATATCTTGACTATCCATATTCATTGTGCCGGGCTCTACATCGACAAATATGGGCTTGATTCTCAATAATGCCATAGATTCTGCAGCGGCAGCGTAAGAAAAATTAGGCGTAATTATTTCATCACCCTCCTTCAAACCCAGTGCCATCAAAGCGATCAATAGCGCATCTGTTCCATTTCCTACCCCAATGGCATGCTTGCAATTATGATATTCTGCCAAAGCCTTCTCAAATTCAGCCACTTGGGCTCCTTTGATAAATTGTGTGGACACTAACACCTCAGCCATAGCCGAATCTATTTCAGATTTTAATCTCAAATACTGATTGCTGAGATCTACCATCTGGATCGTACCGATATTGTCTTTTGAATTATTATTCAAGAATACTGATTTTAATTGCTCTGAAAATCCTCAATAAAGGTAAGCTTTAACGTACAAACAACAATATTAATCTTTATTAACTTAGATTCTTCAGTATGACTTAATAAAAGAATTAGGGCCCGAAGGAAACAAAATCATGACAAAACGGTATATTAGAAATCGCTCAGTTAAGATTACATTACCATTGCTAGCGCAAGTTTCAAATGTGCCATTAATATATTTCTTATGCACCCCAGCCCCGAATGGGGCGTAATAACAAAGCCGGGGGTACCGCCCCCGGTAAAATGAAACATAAACTTAAGTTTTGGCGGGATTTTTGCCCGAAGGAAACAAAAATCGTGACAAAACCTCTGTCGTCTCAGGTTCTTTTGAATATTATTAATTTTTTATACTTATCTACCATTAATTATCAAATTAATATTATCTTTAAATTATAATATACTTCCAAACATGGTATTATATATTAAATATAAATTTACTTTATTATTGACATTGGTCTTCCTCCTTTGTCTCATGTCTATGCAATCAATCCAAAATTCCTCGGAACAACAGATTTTGATATCAGACAAAAATGAATGCGATTCTCGTGATTCGATACCTTTATTTAACTTTTCATCGCAAGAGTATACAGAGGCCGGGGATTTTATTTTCATATTTGGTCACAAAAGAGAGGAGCTTTCGGATAAAGTAAGGGTTAATGGCAAATCGAATTTAGAACTTGCTGTTTTTAATGTTTTGATGAGCGAATTAGGTGAGGAGCTAATGCTTCAGCCGGCCTATCGTAACTTGGAGATTCATTTCTTGCTTACTAAAAAGGGAAATGTAGAGCATATGTATTTGACCAATGAATTGTTTTGGTATTTTGAAGAGCCGGACATGAGCAGGCAAGTGGATAATTTGAATTTCAATGATGCGGGTGAAATGGAAATGGCTAGAAATTTGTTTGATTATATGAGCTCGGAAGAAATCCAACAAATTAAAGAAATAGTCCAAAAGCAGAATTGGAAGGGAGGCAAGTGCGGCGGCAAGCGGGTGGATACCATCATATCACTTCAGCTGGCACAGAACGAAATATTATATTCTCCGGAGAATTAATTCAGATCGAACAATCATTTTAACATAATTTTCTTGTTTTAAAATTTTATCATAGTATCTTTATACAGAACTAAATAAAATTTTAAACATTATGAAAAAGTTAATACCCCTAACGACGAGAGTTATCTCGTGTGCTTTTGCATTGTGTCTATTCACCTCAGGCTCAATCTTTGCCCAGCCGCAAAATGGTTTAATAGCACATTACCCTTTAAATCAGGATTATTTGGACTACAGTGGGTCTGATTTCCACGCTCT
>CALCSX010000248.1 GCA_937894165.1 uncultured Saprospiraceae bacterium
TGAAAACTATATCACCAATTTCAGTATCTTCCAGAAATTCACAAAATACACTTATCAAGCTTGAATTAGAAATTTCAAAATCCGCACTGGATGGTTGAAATGTCAGACAAGAATCTATTTCCATTTCTTCCTCCTCTTCCTCTTCTTCCTCCATCATCACATCTTCTTTTCCGCAACTTGTTAGTATTAAAAGACTAAAGAGAAAGAAAGAGATGTATTGTTTCATGGTCATTAATTTAGGGTAAAGTTAGGGAAATATATTAATAAGTAAAAAATGATCTTGTTAATAGTAAAATTGTAGCAATTTGAAAAAATAACGTTGAGCTGGTAAATTTCGTATGAAAAGTAAGACATTAAAATTTAGACATAATGAGGAGATCTAAACTGCTGTATTTTACTCCAAATTTATGCGCCAAATATTCATTGGTGATAGCACCTTTGTAGCAATAAATTCCATTTCTAAGGCCAGGGTGCGCATAGAGTAATAGTTCAATATTCTGAACTGAGCCGGCTTTTACTAATATTGGTGAAATAATATTAGAAATAGCGATAGAAGCAGTTCGACTGGTGCGAGAGGCGATATTCGGTACACAGTGATGAATTACATCATGTGTTATAAAAGTTGGATTGTCATGAGTGGTCATTCTCGATGTTTCGAAACAGCCCCCTTGGTCGATACTGACATCTACAATTACAGAGCCCGACTTCATTTTGCTTACCAAATCTTCAGAAACCAAAACCGGTGTTCTGCCTGTTTTAGAATGAATAGCTCCGATGGCTACATCCGCTTTCACAAGTTCTTCCTCCAAGTAAACAGGATTGAGACTTGATGTATAAATATGACGTCCCAGCATTGATTGAAGGCGCATCAATTTATAAATGTTATTATCAAAAATACTAACTTGTACACCCAGACCGAGAGCTGTTCTGCTAGCGAACTCTGCCACCACACCGGCACCTAAAATTACAACTTTAGCCGGTGGGACACCTGATATGCCCCCTAATAAAACACCCGGTCCCCCCTTGCTATTTGTCAACAACTCTGCGGCTGTAAGCATGGCTGCGATTCCGGCCATTTCGCTCATGATTCTCACAATAGGGTAGCTACCATCATCATCTTGCAAATACTCCATAGCCATGGCTATAATCCTTTTGGCCTTTAGTTTGTGCACATAAGCCTCTGTGATTACCGGCATTTGGAGCGGTGAAATGAGCAATTGGTTGGGCGAAAAACAATCTAATTCATCAACCGTTGGCGGGGCGGCTTTAAGAATGACATCGGCACTATGATAAACTGATTTGTTATCATAGGCAATTTCTGCTCCGGCTTCAGAATAATCATTATCGGAAAAATTAGATTTAATTCCTGCTCCACTTTCGATGATTACACGATGACCGTGAGCTATAAGAGTTGAAACAGAAGTTGGAACTAATGGAATTCGCCTTTCTTGCAATGTTGTTTCCTTGGGTATACCGATAAACAAGGATTTTCTGTTAATTTTCAAATCCAAGACCTCTGTCTGTGTCTGCCATATCGTCTCTGCAATAATCTCAGAAGAAGTGAGAATATCCTTTTTTCTATCCTTACCCATTAATGGATTTGTTTTTAATTTCTACGCTAAAATACAATTATTTTTCTACTATTATCGGGCAAGAGTTCAATCTTTACATTTATATACGATTCAGGTAGAATAGGACCCAGAATTTCAGGCCATTCGATGAAGCACCAGTTGGAAGCAAAAAAGTAATCTTCTAAACCCGCTTGAATGGCTTCGGAAGTGTCTTTTAGGCGGTAAAGATCCATGTGAATCAGTTTATCATATGGTAATTCTCCCCTCTCTATAATATATTCATTGACAATTGTGTAAGTGGGACTTTGAACCTTATCTTCTACACCAAGAAAGTCAGCGATCTGATGTACGAGGGTGGTTTTTCCATATCCCATCGGCGCATCAATAAGTACTACCGGATGCGCTTGTAATTCCATTATCAAAGCTTCTAATCGATGTTTAGGGAATTCCCCTTCTTTAAAAATATATTCAGATTTACCCATAGGAAATTAAGTTGGAATGTCTAAGACGAACACCAAGAATTTGTGACTAGTTCATTTATTGATAAATAGGAAAAATAATTTTGAGGGCATGCCCCTGCCCCTCCTTAGACTTATCTTCTTCAGCCTATCCGCAAATGACGTCGGGTCAGGGTCGCTCCCCTACGGAGTTCCGTATCACTGCGTTACAGCTCGTTCTTCGAACGGCTTTCACATTGTGATACCGAGTCCTCCGGGCAGCTCATGCGGGATGGAGGTTGGAAATGGGTAGTAGAGTGGAAAAGTAATTTTTCGGGCAGAGGAAGGGTGGGGAATGGTTGGGCAAATTCTCGAACCACGAGAAAAATTAGAATGCGCACATCCGTAAGTTTGTAAATGACAGTAATTCTCGAACCACGAGAAAAATGATTCTATAAAATTGTGATTTGCACGTTAGAATTTACTCTCGAACCACGAGAAATAAAAATTTATAAATTGCGATACGTATGTTTTTCTCGAACCACAAGTAAAAATAAATCTGAGTTTATAATTTGAGCTCTTAAAATATAGATTCTCGAACCACGAGAAAAATTCCAACAGTATGAATTGATACTCATTTGAATAGCCCTCTCGAACCACGAGAATTTAGCCAATCCCCAGTATAAATGCCAATTAATTTTTGAAATCAACACTTTTTAACCTTTTTTGAAAAAAAGTCGGAAAAATTTTATGGAATTTTTGACTTTTTGCGTCTATATATAAAGGGAGGTTGGAAA
>CALCSX010000249.1 GCA_937894165.1 uncultured Saprospiraceae bacterium
TAAAGTTCAATTATCTTGTATTTTAACGCCTCTTCTCGCCCCCTAACCCCCTAAAGGGGGCACTCCCGCCCTCAGATTATTCTGAACCTAAGAACTTACACCCAAATTAACCATTAACAAATAACCATTAACCATTATAATGGCTCTTCTCGCCCCCTAACCCCCTAAAGGGGGCACTCCCGCCCTTCATTTTTATTTATTAATCGCTGCAATAAAACTCCAAATACTGCGTTACTCTCGTATTTGAATCAGTCATTTATTTTCTATAAACTCCTTGGATTCAAATACTTCGAAAGCCTTGTCTTTGGAGTTTTCTTATCAGCGAGATTAAAATATTAATAAGTCCTATAAGTTACCATCTAGTATGGAAAAGCGGAAAAACTTTTAAGAAACCTCCAAATCAATATCAAACTCCTCATGCCAAGGCAATCCTTGCTCGGCTAAGGACTTTAAGAACGGATCCGGATTGAATTCCTCCACATTGAAAACTCCCGGCTTCATCCACTCCCCTTTCATCATCATCATAGCTCCTACTGTTGCCGGAACACCGGTTGTATAGGAAACGCCTTGCGCGCCTGTCTCTTTGTATGCTTCTTCGTGGCTACAGTTGTTCCATATATAATAAGTCTTCTCTTTTCCGTCCTTAATACCCTTGATTCTGCAGCCTATGGAGGTTTGACCCGTGTAGTTCTCACCTAATTCCCCCGGATCAGGGAGAACAGCTTTAAGGAATTCCAATGGAATGATTTCTTGTCCTTTGTACATGACAGGGTCGATTCTCGACATTCCAATGTTTTGGATAACTCTTAAATGTGTAAGATATTCATCACCGAATGTCATCCAAAAACGGGCTCTTTTTAGCGTAGGAAAATTCTTAACTAGCGATTCCAGTTCTTCATGAAAGATAACATAGCTACGTTTCGGTCCTATGCCGGGGTAATTGATGTCGTAGGAAATTTCATGTGGCTCTGTCTCCACCCACTGGCCATTTTCCCAATATTTACCTTTCTGAGTAACTTCTCGTATATTAATTTCCGGATTAAAGTTGGTGGCAAAAGCTTTTCCATGATCACCGGCATTGCAATCAACAATATCTAAATAATGAATTTCGTCGAAATAATGCTTGGCTGCATAAGCTGTAAAAACTGAAGTTACTCCCGGATCAAAACCACATCCCAACAAAGCCATCAAACCTTTTTCCTTGAATTTATCCTGATAAGCCCATTGCCATGAGTATTCAAACTTTGCCTCATCCTTTGGCTCATAATTAGCCGTGTCCATATAGTGAACATTGGTTTCGAGACAGGCATCCATGATCGTTAAATCCTGGTAAGGTAACGCCACATTGAGCACCATATCAGGATTAAATTTATTTATTAAAGCAACCAATTCCGGTACATTATCGGCATCAACTGAAGCAGTTTCGAATGATTTGTTGTATCTTTTTTGAATGTCGGCAGCTATAACATCGCATTTAGATTTTGTTCTACTCGCCAACATAACATCAGTAAATACATCTGAATTTTGAGCTACTTTATGAGCTACAACTGTCCCCACTCCCCCGGCACCGATAATAAGTAATCTAGACATTGGAATTATTTTAAATTTAATGATAAATTGTATTCAATATTGACCTAAACATATTAATTTGCATGGAATGTTTAAATTCGGCTGTAAAATATGAACAGAGATCAAATAATAAAAACATTTAACCCAAATAATGTTGGATTAAAAAATGGGCGCTTCATTGGCTTACCTTTTGACGAAGAGAATGCGCAGATAATTTTATTTCCTGTCAATTGGGATGTAACTGTTTCTTATTCGGATGGCACCGCTACAGGTCCGTCGAATATTTTAGAGGCTTCCAATCAATTAGATTTAGAAGATTTTGATGTTGAAGATGCATGGAAAATGGGGATTTTCATGAAGAAATCGAGTCAAAAATGTCTGAAGGAGAGTGAAAGAATGCGAAAAAAGGCAATAAAATACATCGAAAAGCTAGAATCCGGTGAAAATCCTGATGAAAACCCGGCAATGCGAAAAATATTAGACGAGGTCAATGAAAGTTGTGTCAAGATGATAGAATGGGTCCAGAATAAAACTTCCAAATTGCTTGAAAAAGGCAAAATGGTTGGTCTTATCGGAGGAGATCACAGCAGTCCATTAGGCTATATTAAAGCGCTCGCTGAAAAACATGAAGCATTTGGAATTCTTACCATCGATGCGCACATGGATCAGCGAAAGGCTTATGAAGGCTTTACTTATTCGCATGCCTCCATCTTTTACAATGTGATAAATGAAGTGGATAAAGTTTCGAAAATAGTACATGTTGGAATCCGGGACTACTGCGAGGAGGAAAAGGTTCTTGCCGGTGAGAATTCACGCATTAAGGTATTTTATGATCATGAAATAAAGTCACGTCAATATTCCGGTGAAAGCTTCAAAAATATAGTTGACGATATCATTCAAAATTTGCCTCAAAAGGTGTATATTAGTTTCGATATTGATGGCTTGAAGCCAAATTTATGTCCAAATACAGGAACACCGGTTCCGGGAGGGTTTGAATATGAGGAAGCGGTATTTATTTTAAAGACATTGGTGGATTCAGGGAGACAGATCATCGGATTTGATTTATGTGAAACGGCGGCTGAGGGCAATGAGTGGGATGGCAATGTAGCAGCCAGATTGACCTACAAAATGGCTAATTTAATGGGTAAAAGTAATAATCTTTAATATATTTTAACTTTCAAACAATTCTATCGATGAAAAAAATACATTTTTCCTGGATCACTGCGCTTGCATTGATGGTGACAATTAGTTCTTGCGAAGATAATACCAATGAATTAGAAGCTCCGGTGGCAAAAAAGGTAGCCAAAGAGCTAATCATGCACGGTGAAACGAGAATTGATAACTACTATTGGATGAATGATAGGGAGAATGAGGAGGTTTTATCCTATTTAACAGCGGAAAATGATTATTTGAAGGAGAGGTTGAAGCCTGTTGAAAAATTTCAAAATAATCTTTTCAAAGAAATGAAGGGCAGGATCAAGGAGCAGGATGAATCTGTACCGTACAGAATTGGAGATTACTACTATTATACAAAATATACTGAGGGCGGGGAATATCCGGTTT
>CALCSX010000250.1 GCA_937894165.1 uncultured Saprospiraceae bacterium
ATATCTAATGCTTTTGAATTAAGATCAAGATTTACAGTTGGGGGCAGGCTGAAAAGAGACGCTGACCCCTCCGCACTCTCAGATAGTAGATTCAATACAATTGACGAAAACACCAGCAACCGGAATCATTATTTCATAGAACTCCCCCTTTTTTTGCAGTTCAATCTTTCAAATCCTCGTATTGGATTTAGAGCTGGAGGAAACTATAGGCAATATCTGCCCAACAAGCCGGTTGATGCTTACAGCGGCCAAAGCGAATTTGGAATCATTACCGGTGCATATTACAGGTTGAATGACAGAATTAATTTTGGTCTTGATTATTATTTTGGACTAACGAAAACGTTTAATGGTGGTGGAATTTCTGATGGTGAGGAATATAATTTAGTCGGCAGCAATCATTTGGCTCAACTCACATTCGAGATAGATTTATAAATATTATCGGTCGAAATGCAGGTTTGATCTTCCAGATTCATACCCTGCATTTACTTCTTTGCTACAAAAATCAGAATAAGCTGGACTAAGCTATAGCGATACAATCGCTGATCTCGTGAATCCTCGTTGCAAACGAGGACTATATAAAAGATGACATCTCTCTTTCTCAATTCTGCAGTAAAGCTGAGTTTAGTGCCTGTATTAAACAAAAAGAGATGTCATCGTTTCGAAATGTCTGCGCCCCAGCCTTTTAATGCCCTTCGTGGCTTCTAGGTAAGTGGCGATACAATCGCCCCTCTCGCTAATCCTTATTTCAAAACGAGGACTATTTTGCAGGAACTTTGTGTATTCGTGCCTTTGTGCAAAAAGCAATTTCGTGTCTTTGTGCCTTCGTGGCAAACTCCGCATCATAAATTAAAAAGATTTTGCCATTGATTAAATAGGTGAATGTTATATATTTGCCTCCATAATGGATGCAAGCACAAAACAATATCACGCTCATACCTCTAATGATGCAATCTATGCATCACATTGTTTCCATCA
This sequence comes from uncultured Saprospiraceae bacterium, assembly GCA_937894165.1. Taxonomy (GTDB): domain Bacteria; phylum Bacteroidota; class Bacteroidia; order Chitinophagales; family Saprospiraceae; genus CALCSX01. Next base: position 976 of record CALCSX010000250.1, read on the forward strand.
TTCCTCGTAAGGAGGAAAAATCATATCATATAAGGGCATTGCCCGACCTGGAAAAATAATTGTGTAAAGAACATACCCAAAAAGAATTTTAATGGAAACAAAGTTGAGAATTGCAATACAAAAATCGGGGAGATTAAGTGAAGACTCTATCAAGCTGATAAAAGAATGCGGCATTAAGTTTAACAACGGAACGGGCAAGCTGAAATCTGAAGCCACCAATTTTCCTATCGAGTTTTTATTTTTAAGAGATGACGACATTCCTGGCTATGTAGCAGACGGGGTGGCAGACATCGGTATCGTTGGGAATAATGTGGCGCAAGAAAAGCAAAAAGAGGTAGTTGTAGCCAAAAAGTTAGGTTTCTCTAAATGCCGATTGTCCCTCGCACTTCCCAAAGCACATGAATATAAAGGATTACAGGATTTCGAAGGTGCCAGCATCGCTACCAGCTATCCGGTGATTCTAGGCAATTTTTTGAAAGAAAAAGGCATTCGCGCAGACCTGCATGAAATTAGTGGCTCCGTGGAAATAGCACCCAGCATCGGACTTGCAGATGCGGTATGCGATATTGTAAGTTCAGGTAGTACTTTACTAAGCAATGGACTGAAGGAAGTAGAAACAGTGTTTTTTTCGGAAGCGGTACTTATCAATAACCCGGGTATATCTGAATCTAAAACTGAATTGCTTAATAAGCTATTGTTCAGAATTGACGCAGTGCAAGCCGGAAAAAACAACAAATACATTCTGCTGAATGCACCTAATGATGCGCTTGACACCATCATAAAACTCCTTCCGGGAATGAAGAGTCCTACGGTGCTCCCATTGGCGGAAAAAGGCTGGAGTTCCATCCATTCTGTGATCAATGAGGATGACTTCTGGGAAGTTATTGAAAATCTAAAGCAGGTGGGAGCACAGGGTATCTTGGTTGTGCCGATCGAAAAAATGATACTTTAATTACGATTGAATAATGCGATAACGAACCGATTAGAATTAAGAATCGCCAATCAACAAATTGCAGAATCGACAAATC
>CALCSX010000251.1 GCA_937894165.1 uncultured Saprospiraceae bacterium
TTGCCAAATGGACACAAAACAAGGTATTCTTCATCACCCGTAAAAAGTCAAATGCTAAATATAGCGTCATAAGTACGGTCAAAAACCCATCCTTAAAAGGCAAGGAACATGGTGTCCATAAAGATCAAATCATCGAATTGCAGTACATAGAAAACAAGGAAGAAAAATTACTGCGATTAAGATTAATAACTTATTACGATGAGAAAGGGAGGTATTACGCCTTTTTAACAAATAGTTTTGAAGAACTAACAGCAGAAGAAGTAGCCGCTTGCTACAAAAAGAGATGGGATATTGAGCTTTTATTCAAGAAATTAAAACAAAATTTTCAACTCCATTACTTTTATGGAGAAAACGAAACGGCTATCAAAACACAAATATGGTGCACACTAATAGCACAATTATTATTAACAGTAATACAAAAACAAAATGTACCACAGAAAGCTTTTTCGACAGTTGCTTGTACAGTCCGTATTCACCTAATCAGCATGTTAGACCTTGTAGATACTGTAAAAGCGGAGTATAAATTTTATGAAAAAGAAAACCCAATGGTTGGACAGCATGATATTTTTGGCAATGTCATAACCCCAAGAAAGGTTCGCAGGCGACCAAAGAAAAAAGAAGAGGCAGGGGGTCACCTTCAAAAATTCAAAAATCAACAAGAAAATACCATTGATAATCAAATTGTTAACTCAAGTTAATTCTGTTTTTGCATTTTTGTCGGATGATAGTGTTTGGGTTATTTAATAACTATTAAAGGAAAGAAGGGGTAAAAAATCTTCTCTGCACTCTGCTACTAAAAATGTCTTTTGTAAATTTTGTATTACTTTCCAGGATTGTTTTCCTGTTCTTCACTCCGGAGTTCATGGGTTTCACGATCATATTTACCTTCCAGGTCATCCCTGACCGATTTGTCCCACATTTTCACTTTAATAAAGTAACTGGAACGACCAATCATATGTGCAGCTACCGGCGCTGTTAAAAAAAGGAAAACGATGATAGCAATCACGCGGGAAGTGACAGCAAAATTATTGAAAGCAAAAGCTACGGCTAAGAGAACAAAACCCACACCCAGGGTGACAGCCTTCGTACTTACTGCCATTCGCATATAAAAATCAGGCATTTTAAGTACACCTACAGCTGCGAGTACAATGAAACAACATCCGATACCTGCCAGAATAATTACTAAAACATCCATATTATTTAATTAAATTCATTCACTTAGCCCTTTTTCTCAATGTAATATGCGAAGGCAGTTGTCCCGAGAAAGGCAATTAAAGCAAAAATAGTAGCTATATCCAAAAAAGCTTCTTGTCCCGATGTAATGGCATATATTGCCATCATAGCAATGCCAATCGTTATGATCAAATCTAAGGATATAACCCTGTCTGTAATACGCGGCCCAATAAGGAATCGTATAAAAACCAGCGCCATACAAATACTCAATATGGGGAGAAAAATAAAATTCAATATGTCGTTAGTATTCATCTCATTAAATTTAATATTCTCCTCTCAAAACCCTCCTTTATACTCTTGATAAATTTTTCCTTATCATCGGCGTACACTCCATGAACATAAAGGGTCTTTCTATCAGTAGATACATCTAAAGTAACGGTTCCCGGTGTTAATGTGATGACATTTGCCAAAATAGCGATTTCTAAATCTGACTCTGCATCCAGCGGCACTGCTACAATCCCCGGGTGCATGCGGTCGTTGGGTGTAATAACATCGTATGCCACTTGAATATTAGCTTTTACCAGTTCCCATATGAAAAATAAAATAAAACTGATAGTCTGTGAAAATCTGATGAAATATTTTGATCTTTTATTACCTCTGTCGATCAACCAAAGTATAATATAACTAAGCACAAAACCAAAAATCAGGTTACCGTAGGAAAATTGTCCTGTCAAAGCGGCCCAAATGACGGTTAATAATAGATTTAATAGAAATAAATTTCTCATATTTTACTATTTTAAGACTGCTTCAATATAATCACTCGTATCGATTAGCTGTCCGGCAATGATACTGCAAATATCAGCAACAACTCTCCAGCCGAAACCTAAATATAACGAAACGCCCAAAAGACCAATTACAGAAATTAGCATTGCTCCTCTCTTCTTAGTACTACGTTGTCTAAATCTATTGATAGTTTTATTAACCACTTTTTGCTCCGTCCAGAAAGCTTTATCCCAGATTCTAACCATTGCCCACAAAGTAAAGAAACTGGCAATTAAAATACCGGCAATCACCCAATAATCCGCGCTTCCCATCGCACTCTTTAATAATAAAATCTTCGGCCAAAAACCGGATAAAGGTGGTATCCCTACTACCGAAAACATGGCTAAGGCAAAAATTACAGATAGCTTGGGATAATCGTTGAATAAGCCTCCCAATTTCGAAATATTATACGAACCTTTTATATTATGTATCATACCGGTCATTAAAAAAAGATTGGTTTTGCCTATTATATCATGCACCATATAAAAGATTGCTCCCGTGAGCGCAAGTGAAGTAAACATTCCCAGTCCACTTATCATGATCCCAATATGACTAATAATTAAATAGGAAAATATTATCCTTATATTATTAACATTCAAAGCTCCTATAGCCCCAATGATCATAGTAATTACCGCCAGGACTATCAATAGATTTCCAATAAACGGATCCCCCATAAAAAGCAAACTAAATACTCTGATAAATGCATACACACCCACCTTCGTCAACAATCCGCCGAAAATAGCAGATATAGCAGCCGGCGGTGTATGATAGGAGTCCGGCAACCAAAAATAAAGAGGAAATAAAGCAGATTTAATTCCGAAAGCCACTAAAAACAATACGGCAACTGTATTTATCAAGCCGCGCTGATCGCTTTCCATAACCTTAATTGCTAAATCTGCTAAATTCAAACTACCCAATATACCATACAAAATAGCAATCCCGGTTAGAAAAATCACTGATGCAATCAAATTCAGTGTAACATATTTCATCGCCCCGGCCAACTGTGCCTTTTCTCCCCCCAATGTAATAAGTGCAAATGAGGAGATGATAATTACTTCAAACCAAACATATAAATTAAAAATATCACCCGCCAAAAACGAACCACACAAGCCCATAATCAGAAAATGAAGCAAGGGAAAATATCCAAATGAAGTTCTTCTACTCTCCATGCTGATTGCGGAGTAAAGCCCTACCGCCAGTCCTGAGATGGAAGTCATCAAAATCATCAATGCACTGAATGTATCTAAAACAAAAGTAATTCCATAAGGAGCTTCCCAATTCCCTGCCTGCATCGTTATGATCTCACCGTTCCGCACACTGAACATTAATAAAGAGGCAAAAATCAAGAGTACTATATTACTACCTACACCTACCCACCGTTGAATCCTTGGGTAATACCATAAAGACAGCAATATCACTGCTGAAATAAGCGGGATTAAAATGGCGAATATTATTAGATTTTCAGGCATAGTGATTTAATTCTCGTGTGTATTCATTTGATCCAAATCATCGGTTTTCACCACTCTGTAAGCTCTTTTGACCAAAACAATCGCGAAGGCCTGTAAGCCGAAACTGATGACAATGGCTGTCAATATCAATGCTTGAGGTATCGGATCGGCATATGCCCCTATAATGGTCGAGGCATCCGCAGGAATCAATGGTGGCTCCCCCTTTGTAATTCTGCCTAATAGGAAAATCAACATATTAGCTCCATTGCCCAGTAGGATTAATCCCAAAATAAGTCTAACCAAGCTTCTTTGAAGAATTAGAAAAATCCCCGCTGCATATAATACTCCTATACTTAAAGCTATTAATAACTCCATATTATTCCGCTTCTGAAATTGTGAAAATAATTGTCAAAGTGGCTCCCACAACGACCAAATAAACCCCTGTATCAAAAAACAAGGCTGTCCCAAGACTGCCAATAACTGCCACTTGATCAGGATACCAAACTCCGGTCATATAAGGTTTTGATAACATCATTGGAAATATTGCACTCAAAATACTTATTGCCAGACCGAAAGGCATTAGAATTCCGGGATGAATTCTCATTAGATCTCTTGTCTCTTTCAAGCTATTGGCAAAAGAATGCAGCACAAAAGCTACACTTGCTACCAAACCTCCGACAAAACCACCCCCCGGCAAATAGTGGCCACGTAAAAGAATAAATATTGAAAATAACAATAAGAGAGGTAATATATACTTTGATGTAACTCCAAGAATTATTGATTTCATTATTCCTCGATTTGACTTTTACGAATCTGTAATCTAATGAGTCCGAAAACCCCAATTGCCGCTATTGCTAGAACAATTATTTCAACCATTGTATCCGCTCCCCTAAAATCCACTAAAATCACATTGACAATATTCTTCCCTTTTGCTAACACATAAGCATTTTCAGCATAAAAAATACTTATATCCTTATTTGGCACATGCTGCAGAACCTCAATGGTCAGCATAGCCATAATAGTTCCAAAAGTAATCGCTACCAATCCATCCCTCACGTGCCGCCAACTAAATTGTAGCGGAAGGAAGCGAGGTAATCTATACAATACTAAAACAAATAATATTACTGTTAAAGTGTCGATAGTAAATTGCGTCATAGCCAAATCCGGCGCAGAATAGTAGACAAATATTAAACAGATTGCCAAGCCCACAACACCCATGGAAGCCACAGCAACCAAACGTGATGTCGAAAAAACTGTAAATAATATGGCTGAAATTAAAATCACAACGGTCAGAGCTTCGTAAATTGTCACACGTGACAAGGCAGAATAATTAACTACAAACGACATATCCAATGTCATTTTATAAATTAATAAACCCGTTGTAAATAAAATTATTACCAAAACATATATCCGCAAATAACCATTTTGGAGTATTTTGGTGAGGTATTTCGCTAAAAAATTAAAGCCTTCTGCTAGTTTCTCAATGATATTTTCCGGTGAAAGAAATTCTATTCTAAAAATTCCTTTAGAAATTTTTCCGCCCGGCTTAATTAACAAATAAACTAAAAATCCTAATACAATTGTAATCGCACTCAACAATAAAACAGGATTGAAGCCATGCCATAATGCAAGATGACCCGTCCAATTAGCTCCGGTTAAACTTTTATAAATAGATCCTAACAGGGGCGTTTCTACATAAAGAGGAAAGAGTCCAAAGATAAATCCCAGACTTGCTAATGCCAACGGGGGTACCCACATCGTCCACTCAGGCAAGTGAACTTTCTCATATTCGACCGGTAATTTCCCGGAAAATGGCTTCCACCCAGCGAAAAATCCCGCTGCAAAAAGCATAATATTTGTCGAAACCGCTGCAGCCGTAATTATATAAGGATGAATTAAATTCGTAAAAGTAGATTCATAGATCAAATCCTTGCCCATAAAACCAATTGAGGGTGGAATTCCGGCGCTACTCCATGCCGCCAATACACCGGCAATGGCAACAGGCAACATTACTTTTCTCAATCCTCTTAGCTTTGATACATCTCTACTCCCTGTTTCATGGTCGATAATTCCGGTCACCATGAATAGAGATGCCTTATATAACGCATGGATAAGAATAAATAAACCCAATGCCAAAAACGATTCCTCTGTTCCCACTCCTAATAAAAACACCATAATTCCCAAAGCCGAAACCGTACTATAAGCTAATATTCCCTTTAAATCACTTCTTAAAATGGAATGAAATGCTGCATACAGCATCGTTATACCTCCCACTATCATTAAAGAGTTGTTCCATAAATCTGTAAATCCCAAAATTGGTGTAAACCGAGCCAAGAGATATACGCCCGCCTTTACCATCGTGGCTGAATGCAGGTATGCTGAAACCGGTGTCGGCGCTTTCATTGCTCCGGGAAGCCAAAAGTGAAATGGGAATTGCGCTGACTTACTCATCGCACCTATCATTATTAAGCCAAATATCAAAGGGTAAAATGTGCTGGAAATAATGGCCGAATGATGCTCTACCATCTCAGAGATAGAATAGGTGCCCGCTAATTCTCCTAATCCTACAAGTCCCGCAAACAAAATCAATCCCCCCCCACCGGTCACGCCAAGAGCTTTTAATGCTGACTTTCGTGAAGCCTCAGAATCATTGTTAAACCCAATTAAGAAAAAAGAGCTGATACTGGTCAATTCCCAGAATGTAAATAGCCCCATTACATTATCGCTCAGAACCAAACCCAACATTGCCCCCATGAATAAACTCAAAAATCCATAAAGTCTAATGCCATATTTGTGCCCTTTCATATAGCCCCCGGCATACAGAAAAATCAAGGTTCCTATGCCGGTAATCAGCAATGCAAAAAGCCAGGAAAGTCCATCCAACCTCATATCCAAAGAAAACGGAATCATTTCCGTTCCATAAGAATAGTGATGAATCACATCCCCTCCTACTACATATATACTGATAAAATAAATGAATAATCCTAACGGCAATAAAACCATCAGTCTGCCTATCAATTCCTTATGCTTTCCAAATGGAATGATCGTTATTAATGAAATTATAAATGGAAGAAGTACAGCTAAGAGCATGCAGTTATTTATTATTAATATGGAGCAAACTTAGAACAATTATATCTTTTAGATATGATATTTAAAGTTTATAATATAACTCATTGTAAGATCAATTTAACAGCAAAAGTTTAATTCTTTGTCATTTCAAAAAATTAATTTTCTATTAAATATCAAAGTCCTTTTATTTTTTAGATTAAATCTATTCCTTGATATCATTGGGTTCTTCCGGCTTTTCGGTATTATCCTGAAGTTCATCAACAGCATCTTCGATTTTTATTTTTACTTCTTCGACCACTTTCTGTGCCGCTTCCTCCACTTTCTCAGCCTCTAATTCTATATTTTCTGCCTCGGTATCGGTTTTTTCTTTTACTTCCTCCACTGCCTCTTCTATCTTTTTTTCGACAGTATTATTCACATCTTCAACCTTTTCAGCGATATCTGCAGCAACCTGGTTATCGGTATTTTCTGCAAATCTTTCTTTGAGATTTTCAACAGCATCCTCTATTTTTTCAGCTACGGCATCCTTGACATCTTCCACGCTGTCCTGCAACTTTTCGATCGCATCTTTTGAACCTTCCTTTATTTTGTTGGCTAGAAGACCTAGTTGAGCTGCCGCCTTTTGGACTTGCTCATTTTCAGCTAATTCTGCAGATTTCTCCTTAATTTCCTGTCTTATTTTATCTTGAATCCCTTTCTTAGTCTCCTCCACTTTGGCCTTCTCCTCATCTGTTTCTATTTTATCCAAAATACTTTGCCGCTTAGAAATTAATTTTTCAAGCGTATCGTTCATATCATCCAGCTTTACCCTCTTCGACGAAATTCTTTCCTCGATCATATTAATTTTGGCTTGACGAATTTGTGCCTCTAATTGTCCTTCCGATTCATTAGCTCTTTTGTTTTCAAAAGTCAGGTCGCGATTGTCCCAATTGATACTAGCTTCCATTTTTCCAATCGCTGCTTTAAGCCCTTCGATACGTCTGTCAATTCGCTCTGTACCTTGATTACTGCCCTTATTTGTTGAATCAGATCCATACCTTTTCGCCTTTAATTTCTTAAAAGATCCATCTATGATATCCCAAATTTTACTTCTGTCTCCTTTTGTTAACTGCGCACCGTTGAAATCTCTTTGAACTTTTTTCAATTCTTCAAATAAAGGTTGGAGACTTAATCCACTTTCAATTTTCTTATCTATCTCAGCTACAATGGATTTAAATTTCTCCAACTTTTCTGTTGACTGTTGACGGAAAACTTCATCTACTTTTTTTCTGAACTCTTTCATCTTATCGAACAATTTATTGGTTCGATTTCGAAGATTATCCCCATGAGATTTGAATAAAGTTCTCTCTTGTATCTGTTTTTGAACTTTGGCCCAATAATTCTTTAATTCTTCCCAGGTGGAATTATCATACTCACTCTGTCCTGAAATTTTGTCTTCAATGTCAACCAGTTCTTGCTCATAAGTGTAGTACATCCGAGATGACAAAACGACATAGTGCCATTCTGCTTGTGTCTTACTAATCAGTGCATCATCATCACTGCTGAGATGAGCAGGCAAAATGGATTTACCTGCTGTCAAATCAATAATATGCTCCTCATATCCTTCAGCAAATTCTACTTCTTTGCCCTCTTTCCACTCTTGAAACATTTTAGTAACGAAGTCCTCTGTCGCACTATCCGCATTAAAAGTGTATACCACAACTTTATTCTCTTGCTCCTTAAGTTCCATCGCAATTAATACGCGGTCACCTTGATCTTTTTTTCCCCAAACAACTAAATTCGTCTTCATCTCTGTATTTTTTTCTGATTTTGGCAGAATTTCATACCAAATATTATCTAAATATTTAATTAGAAAAACATAACCGTTACACGTAACTTACAAACTAAACCACTAATTTAATAATATTTATCTAAGAGCGCTTAATTATAACTGAAAAACTATCATAATCAACCTGCACCTTCCAATAAAATGCTTCAAATCTGAACCTATAAAAACCCCATTGATAATTTAAACCATTTTGTTAGCCATAAGATATTCAGCAATTTGAATAGCATTAGTAGCTGCTCCTTTCCTTAAATTATCGGCAACAATCCACAAATTAATGCCATTTTCGATACTTTCATCTCTGCGAACTCGTCCCACAAAGACGTCATTTTTACCTTTAGACAATAAGGGCATAGGGTAGCTGTTATTCTTCAAATCATCAACTAGCGTCACTCCATCTGAAGCTTTCAAAGTCTCAAGAATCTCAGACATCTGAAAATTATTTTCAAACTCTACATTAACACTTTCAGAATGACCTCCTGTTACCGGAACTCTGACGGCCGTAGCGGTAATTTGTATCTTCGGATCTCCAAGAATTTTTCTTGTCTCATTGACCAATTTCATCTCCTCTTTGGTATAATCGTTCTCTGTAAATACATCACAATGAGGAATGCAATTTTCATAGATTTGATAATGGTATGCCATCTCATCTGATGTCGGTTTGCCACCGGATTTTTCTATTTCATACTGCTGAACAGCCTTAGCACCGGTACCTGTGATCGATTGGTAGGTCGAAATCACCAACCTCTTAATTTTAAACTTCTTATGTAGTTTTTGTAATGCTACCACTAATTGAATAGTACTACAATTCGGATTAGCAATAATTCTATCCGCAGAACTTAAAACAGCGGCATTGACTTCAGGAACTACTAACTTTTTATCAGGATCCATTCTCCAAGCAGAAGAATTGTCAATTACAAATGTCCCTACCTCTGCAAATTTATTAGCCCATTCCAATGATGTGCCCCCACCCGCAGAAAACAATGCTATATCCGGCTTGCGACTTATGGCATCTTCCATGGATATCACTTTGTAGGTTTTCCCGTTCAATACAATTTCTTTACCTACAGACCTCGCAGATGCTACCGGATAAAACTCTGTTACCGGGAATTTTCGCTCCTCTATTACCTCAATCATTACCCTTCCTACTAATCCGGTTGACCCAACTAATGCTATTCTCATTTTTTAATATCTTTTCTAATGATTAAAATTTCTACAGGTTAAATGACCGTTAAATACATTCAAAATGGAGCTTGGTTCGAATTTTATCAAGATTATCTCAAATATTTTTAATAACTTCATTTAAGAAATGCAAATATAATATGCTTTACCTTTATTACACACGATATTTTATCTTATTTAGTTTATGCACCTTGGCGCTTTCTAATGTTACCAATGCGCAATTTTTTGATACCTTCGAAGATGGCAATCTAACGGAAAATCCGACCTGGCAAGGTGATTTACAAAATTTCACGATAACTTCGGGGAATGAATTGAGGCTGGATGCGCCTGCTGCAGGCTCTTCCTTACTTTACACAAGTATTGAAAAATTTGACTCCATAGCTTGGAATTTTTATTTTCGAATGGAGTTCGATCCTTCCGGTACGAATAAATTGAGAATTTATCTCTATAATGAAGGCAATGATTTTTCCACATCCGATGCCTTGTTTTTGGAAATGGGGGAAAATGGTAGTCTGGATGACATTACAGTATTTGAAAGAAAAAATAATATCCTAAAAAATCTGGGAAAAGCTGCCGGAGGAAACTTGGCTCTCAATCCTGCTGAGGCAAGAGTTTATGTTACTTTCCAATCACCGGGCACATGGCAGGTATTTGCCGATTATTCCAAAGGCAATGTCTTAGTTCCTATCCTATCTTTCGAATCCACATTTTCGGCCACTGAAAATCTTAATTTTGGGATAGAATGCACTTATACTTCTACCCGAACCACACTCTTCTATTTCGATGATGTCGGAGTGGATCGATTGGAGGAGGACAATACTCCTCCACTTGTCAGCTCCTTAAATATTATAGATGACAACACTTTAAATGTTGGCTTTACAAAATTAATTGATCCCGGAACACTTATAGATCCATCAAATTTTTCAGTAAACAATGGCATCTCTAATCCTGCAAATATCCAAATATTAAATCCCTCTACTGCCCAACTAAATTTCGGCACTTCTTTTGAAAATGGACAGGAATATACGCTAACTATTTCAGGAATACAGGACACACTTGGCAATGCAATAGCAGATACGAATCTCATTTTCAGTTATTTAGTGGCCGAAATTCCTGAGTACGGGGATATTATCATTTCCGAAATAATGGCTGATCCCAATCCACCGATCAACCTTCCGGATGCAGAGTATATTGAAATTCACAACAGATCAAATAAAATACTCAATCTCAAGGACTTGGTTTTGTTGAGGGGTTCCACCACTTACCCGATACCTGAACACTTTATCCTACCGGGGGAATATTACATGTTGTGTCGAATCGCAGAGCTTGATTTATTTTTAAGTGTTGAGAATAAAATTGGAATGAATACTTTCCCTGCAATTACTAATGGAGGCGATGAATTATTTCTCCTCAATTCAAATGGCGATTGTGTTTATCGAACAACTTTTAGTATTTCCGATTACGGCAGCAGTGCAAAAAGTGATGGTGGATGGTCTTTAGAATTAAAATATCCTGAAAGCCCATGTTTCTCAAGTTCCTGGTCAGCTTCTGTAAATAATAATGGGGGGACGCCGGGCATGCCCAATTCCTTGCCTATAATTTCAGCGCCTGTAGAAAAAATAATTCAATCATTTTCGCTTGATGATAATTCCGTTACAATTAGAATCAATCAATTACTAGACATGGGAGATATAACCAATATGCTTAATTGGAATATCACCCCTTCTCTGGAAATTTTAGGTATCGATTATTTTCCTTGCTCTTCTGAAGCAGATGAAATAATATTATTTACAGATACTTTCCAAGAGGACGTGGCTTATGACATAACTTTTAGAGGGATCATTAAAGATTGTACAGGGGATGAATTAATTGTGGATGAAATAATAAGCTTTGTTAAGCCACAACTACCGCAAATCGGCGATTTGGTTATTAATGAAATTTTGCATCACCCTAAAAGTGGTGGAAGCAGCTACATTGAAATCTATAATCAATCTGATAAATTCTTAAGGACAGGGGATTTAGGATTGAAAAATAATTCCGATCAGATCATTAGGATTAACACAGATATTATCATTCCACCAGCCGGCTTCATTACCATTTCTGCTGATAGAACCAATACTTTAGAAACTTATCAAGTGGAAAATCCGGATTGGTTAATAGAAAACAGCCTCCCTTCCCTACCCAACACAAGTGGTACTGTCGTTTTGCTTGGATTTTTACCGGGTGATGACGTGCTTCGACTCGATTCACTGAGTTATGATGAATCCTGGCATTCAGGTTTGCTGAAAGAAATTGCAGGCATATCTTTAGAAAGAGTTGAATATCAAGGCGCTAGCACTTCGTCGGACAATTGGTATTCCGCAGCCTGGAATAATGGTGGTGGAACTCCGACAGCCAAAAACTCTCAATTCAGGGACGCTAAAAATCCGACAGATGGATTAATTAGCCTCGAACCGAAAGTTTTTTCTCCCGACGGCGACGGTTATAACGACTTTGTAACAATCACCTTAAATACAGAAGGGAATTATAATTTAACGGTAAAAATATATGATCTTCAGGGGCGGGAAGTCAGAACCCTAATCAATAATCAGATAGGTGGCAGTTCGGATAAAATCATTTGGGATGGTAGCGACGACAATGGCAACCATGCAGTAATTGGAAGTTATATAATTTACATTGAAGGAGTGGATCCTTCAGGTAGTGTAATTCGGGAAAAACTGAGCTGCGTACTGGCTGGAAACTTTAATTAACATACGATCATCAATCATAGCATCAAAAATAATAGGATTGAAAAAATTCAGTATTAAGTCATTCGGACCGGCATTTAAAGGAATTTTGCTTACCTTCGCCGAACCAAATTTTAAGTTTCACGTTGCAACTTCTCTTTTGGTTGTTGTTGGAGGAATATTATTGCAAGTTTCCACAATAGAATGGTGCCTCCTGATTGGTTGTATCGGTTTTGTGTTAACTATTGAGATTATAAACACTGCAATTGAACATATTATGAATTTTCTGCACCCCGGGTTTGAAGAAAGGGTGGGGCAAATCAAAGATGTGGCAGCGGCGGCTGTTTTAATTTCATCAATAACAGCATTTTTAGTGGGTAGTATAATTTTTCTGCCCAAACTACTTGAATTATTTAGTTAAGCATGGAAAATAATGTATGGTTTAAGACAAAGACTTTCAGCGAATTGAATCTCTATGAACTATATGAGATTTTGGCTTTGCGCCAAAAGGTTTTTGTGGTCGAGCAAGATTGTGCTTATTTAGATGCTGATAATAAGGATTATAAGTCGAAGCATTTGCTTGGCTTTGTAGATAATGAACTGAAGGCTTATGCCCGATTGCTTCCTGCAGGCATTCAATACCCAAATGAAGTTTCAATAGGTCGGGTTCTAACTGACGAATCGTGCAGAAATATGGGTATTGGCAAGGCTTTGATGGAAAAAGCTATTGAAGAATGCCAGCATTACTGGAAGGGTAAAAAAATAACTATTTCTGCCCAGACCTATCTTGAGGATTTCTATAATAAATTAGGTTTTGTTAGCAGTGACAATCATTACTTGGAAGATGGCATCCCTCATATGGAAATGCATTTCTTCGTAGAAACAGCATAATATTTAATTTTCTTGATTTCTCCCGCGTTAGGGATAGAAAAGGTGTCCGGCTTCCCTGCCGGCAGTCCGCAGGACCGTAGCGAAGCGAAGCCTGATATAGCCCGGCGATAAGCCTTATAGGAAAATTATAGTGAAGAGAAAGATGGATCCAGAGGAAATCTTTGGTTCTTTATTGTGCATTGCATGACCCAAATTACAAATTTGAAATTACACATTATTGAAGATCAATAGTACTTGTTTTAAGCTATGAAGACGCCAAAAAACAGGAAAAGCACAATGTAAATTCCCTACGCGCGCCCCACATTCCCCTGAAGGAAAGCGTCAGGTCTTATTATACAAGTAGATTCTTTTAGTGTTTGCTAGCGCCAGCCATTTAGGGGGTTAGGGGGCTGCAGAGCCTTAAAAATCAATAATTAAATAAAATAGGCTTAGCGCAACGCCACACTAAAAAACAATTATAACAGACCCTGATCCTTTGGTTTATTCAAAATCGAAAGCATCAAAATCGAAAGTAAGCCGAATAAAATGTTTCCGAAAACCTGTAGGGAAAAATAGAGTATATTAGCCATCGAAAAGGCATCCCCACTCGCTACACCATAAATCTCTAATGCCGTTGTCGCTAAAAAATGAAATGTCCCCATCCCGCCCGGCGATGGAAATACCACGCCTAAACTTCCAAAAACAAATACCATCAACGAGGCACGCCAACCCAAGTCCGCTGTCGGTTCAAATGCAAAAAAGCACACATAGGTCATTAAAAAATACATCAACCAAATATTGAGGGAGTGAAAAATGAACCAAAATGGCTTACGAACTCGCGCTACAGAAGTCAGTCCAGCCATAAATCCAATAATAATCTCCTTGATCTTCTTAATTAATTTATGATCCCCCGCTCTCCTAAATATGAAAATACCTATAATAAGAGTAACAATAGCTAGAAATATCCCAATTCTAAACCATGAGGAATTCAAAATCTCTCCGGCTCCCGGCAGATTTAAATTGGCAAAAATCCAATCCTTCACGGTGTCAAATTCGAGAAAAAATGCAAAGGTGATAATAGCGAGTAGGCAGAATAAATCCAGAATCCTGTCAGTCACGACGGTTCCCATCACTTTCTCGAAGGCAAATCCTTCATATCTTGACAGTGCAGCAGCTTTGATAACTTCCCCGGAGCGTGGGAATCCCAAATTAGCAAAATAACCCAGCATGATGGTGCCAATAGTATTGAGAAAGCGAGGCTTGTGTTCGATAGGTTCCAACAACATCTGCCATCTGATCGCCCGGCTGACATTACTGATCATAAAGAAAATTATGACGACAGCAATTATCCAAACATTCACACTCGAGAAGTCAGCCATTATTTTATCGAACAGGCTACAATCTTCATAGGCAATTCCGTCCAAAGCACATTGTAGGGAAAACTTCTCCTGCTGTCTCTGGAAAACCCAGATTAATATGGCTAAACCAATTCCGGCAAATAAAATCACCTGGATAAACTGCTTTAGCTTTTTATGCACTTCTTTAGGTATTTAATCTATTATTGGCATCCGGGAAGGCTACCATTGGTTCAAAAGTCTTTGCTTCCTCGGATGTCATCAAGCCATAGGCAATTATTATGACAACATCGCCAACCTGGACTCTTCGTGCAGCAGCTCCATTCAAACATATAACGCCGGAATTCCTCTTGCCTGTAATAACATAGGTTTCGAAGCGCTCCCCATTATTATTATTGACGATCTGAACCTTTTCTCCTTCAACCAGTCCGGCTGCATCCATCAACTCCTCATCTATGGTAATGCTGCCCACATAATTTAAGTTGGCTTCAGTTACAACAGCTCTATGTATTTTAGATTTAAATCGGTGTATCAACATAACGGCGCAAAGGTATAAATTTTAAACGTTTTGCTATCCAAAATGTAAAGAAATCTTTGGGTTCTAGCCTAACGCACTATCTTTTTTCTTTCACCCATATAAATAACAAAGTCCATCATAAAGTTCCATCAGATAATAATATTATCGATAAGCCGCACCTCCCCCATCCATGCTGCGATCAACACGACCACCATATCCCGTCGTTTTTCTACCTCCTCAAGACTTTCTGCATCCACAGCAGTAATATATTCAACCTTCATGCCGGCATCTTCTATATACCTGACGCCTATTTCTTTTGTTTTTTCAAATTCACCCCCGCCTAATAAAGCAGATTTTATATTCTCCAAGACTTTGTATAAGGTTGCAGCGCGTTTGCGCTCTTCCTCAGATAATCGTTTATTCCGACTGCTCATTGCTAAGCCACTTGCTTCCCGCAAGGTAGGTAATGATATCAATGCAACTGACATTTTAAGCTGTTGAATCATAGCACCAATAATTCGCTGCTGCTGGTAATCTTTCAATCCCATATACAATCTGTCAGGTTTTACAATATCTAAAAATCTGTATACCACCTGAACAACGCCCTCGAAATGCCCCGGTCTCTGCAAGCCATCCAACTTGTTGATCAAATGGTCGAGCTGAAGTGGTGGCACCTCAAAGCCCACCTCAGGATATATTTCAATGACATCAGGAAGAAATAAAATATCAGGTTTCTCTGTGTCCAGCTTCGCAATATCTTCCTTTAAAGTTCTTGGATATTTGGCTAAATCATTCTTATCGTTAAATTGAGTGGGATTTACAAATATCGAAATGATCGTGATATCATTATCTCGTTTCGATTCTCTAACCAAACTCAGATGACCCTCATGAAGTGCGCCCATGGTCGGGACAAAACCTACAGAAGTGTTGTTACTATTCCCTATCTTCATAATTTTATGAAGATCATCGATTTGTCTAATTATATACATTAGATTTATTTTGAATCAAAAATTGAAAGTAGAAAGCTCTATTGGGGTTTGTAGGCAATTGCTTTAATTTCGATAAGCAAATGTGGATGAGGCAACTGGTGCACTGCTACTGTCGTGCGGGTAGGCCCGGTCTCGTCAAAATATTCACCGTACACCTCGTTATAGCCACCAAAATCATTCATATTTACCAAAAATGTCGAAATTTCAACCAAATCAGAAAGACCGGCATCGAAAGACCCCAAAATATCTCTAATATTTTCAATTACGGCGCGGGTTTGCACTTTAATATCCAAATTGGTCGTTCCCATATCATCCACTTGCACGCCCGCAAAACTATTATCCGGCAGTCTGGAGGATGTCCCACTTATAAATATAAAATCTCCGGCTCTTTTAACATGAGGGAATTTGCCTCTTGGCTTAGCCTTGCCTTCCACTACTCTACTTTCATTCATTGATTTCATGATATATTATTTGTTGATATACAACTAATTATGAGATATTTTATCTAATTCTCTATTAAGTACATCCATAACTCTTTGAAGATCGACCGTTTTGATATCAGGATTTTCACGAACAAAATCCAATAAAATTTTATCCTGAGCACGCCCACGCTTCATTGCCGTTTCGTAAGGCAAATCCGGGCGGAAAGTCACCATCGAATACTTTGAAAAGTATCGATCAGGCATCTCATTTTCCATTCTTTTTTCTAAAATTGCCTTTTTTTGAAATAGCGGATCTCCCGATTGATCCCGCATCTCATAGAAATTATCTACTGCCAGATCCGCAATAGCATCAGCATTTGGTTTGCGCTCCTGTTCGAATTTCTTGAAAAGATTCGCCCAATCTTCCACGCCATCATTCATCAAACTATCCAGAACATATACATCTTCAAAGGAAGCATTCATCCCCTGTCCATAGAACGGTACAATGGCATGGGCAGCATCGCCAAGCAATAACGAGGCGCCCTCTATCGCCCATGGGAAACATTTAATAGTTCCCAAACTTGAGCTCGGATTGCTCTGAAAGTCGTTTTTAAAATCAGGCATATGTTGCAAGGCATCTCTGTAGTATTTCTCAAAATATTCCTGAGCCAGATTTAAATCCTTATCCATGGCATCCAGACCATACTGTCCATCAAAATCCTGAAATAGTGTAACTGTAAAACTTCCGTCCAAATTAGGTAAGGCTATCAACATATGCTCGCCTCGAGGCCAAATATGCAATACCTCCTTATCTATTCTAAAGCCTCCCTCTTCACTCGGCGGGATAGAAAGTTCCTTGTAGCCATGACTTAAGTAAGATTGCGAAAAGTTAAACCTTATCTGATTACTCAGACCTGACATAGCTTTTCGCACAGCAGATCCGGCTCCATCCGTCCCGAAAATCACATCCGCATGAATACTTTTTTGGATATTTTCGTCCTCTTTCGTAAAATACACCTCTCCGGAGGCAAAATCAATATGATCACATCTATGATTGAAAAATATTCTAAGATTTTCATAGCTTTCGGCTTTATTCAGCAAGGCAATATTCAAGCCTCCGCGCGAAATAGAATTAATATACTCATTTTCTCTGCCACTGTAAGGATAAAATCCCTGCTCTCCCTCTATACTATGTATTTTTCTTCCTCTCATCGGAATCCCATCTGATTGGACGATTTCACCCATGCCTATTAACTCCAAAGCTTGAATTCCTCTATCTGACAATGCCAGATTGATGGATCTCCCCTCTATCATACCTGAGAGACGCATATCACCCCTCCTTTCATAAAGATTAACATTATATCCTCGCTGAGCCATACGCACAGCTAACATAGTCCCGCACAGCCCCGCACCTATAATTACAATATTTTCGCCCATAATCCTTATTTTATCGGTATCAAAGATAACTTTTCAAGTTGCATCTCTTAAATATATTCCAAGTTTTTTTGCCTCATCATATGTAAGGGAGCAGGGATGAAAATTAAAGATTAGTAGGTTAATCATATTTTATAGTGTCGGATTTCAACAAGGCGTATAAAATTGCTAATTTGTGCTTCGAGAAATCTTGCCATTTAATCGCACAGATAGAAAAAAGATGAGATTTTCTTGCGGTGACTAATTCAGGTTTTATATGAAAGATATAAAAAAGAAAATTTATACTATCATTTTTGAGGCAAACACGCCTGCGGGCAAGCTTTTTGATGTGATTTTGCTGATTTTGATCCTAGTAAGCGTTTTGTTGGTGTTATTAGAGTCAGTTAAAGGTATTGGGCAGCCTTATTTTATGTTCTTCTACATCGCTGAGTGGATTATAACAGGGCTTTTTACTATTGAATATTTTTTAAGAATTTACTCCTTAAAAAAACCGAGAAGTTACATATTTAGCTTTTATGGCTTAATTGATGTGGTATCTATTTTGCCTTCTTACATTGCATTGGTTTTCACCGGTATGCACTATTTACTGGTCGTCAGAATATTCCGACTACTAAGAATATTTAGGATATTCAAGCTGAATCATTTTTTGAGTGAATCCAATATTCTCGTCAATGCCATGAGAGCTTCACGTGACAAGATTTTCATTTTTCTATACTTTGTAGTGTTATCGGTAGTGGTTTTCGGGTCGGCGATGTACGTTATTGAATCGACGGTAGAAGGATCCGGATTTACGAGCATTCCTATGAGTATTTATTGGGCTATCGTAACCCTAACTACTGTCGGATATGGCGACATTTCGCCTTTTACGCCACTCGGACAATTCCTTGCCTCATGCATTATGATCATGGGTTATGGGATAATTGCAGTTCCCACAGGTATAGTATCTGTAGAAATAAATAAAGAAGTGAATAGAGTACGTGAATCATCTCCAACACATCACTGTTACAATTGTCTCGAAGAAGGACATGCCCTCGATGCTAAATATTGTAGGGAATGCGGTTACAAATTAGATACACCCGTTGAGGATATAGATTCTTAGGGCATCCCCCCGCCGACATCTTGAAAATTCTCTCACTATTAAAAACAGGCGGGGTCGAGCTATCCATGACTCCACTTCGTTTCGGTGCGCGTGTCGGGGCAGAGATATTGAAAATATTTAAGTCACTATTTAGTGATTATGGCTGCTAAAGAAGTATGCTGCGACACTTGCACTTCCGGCTGGTGCCTCCATCCTTCCTATCTCTGATGCAGGGGGAGGTTTCTCGAAGTACTATGAGATTACTCAAAAACTAGATGAGGTTATTGAGTCGAGATGCCGGTCTTTTAAATGAATTAAAAATTTAACAGTCGTTTAAACAATTAAAAATAGGTAACTACTTTTTAAAACCTTCTTTTAATGGCAAGACTTTCGAAGTATTTTGATTCAAGTAATGTAAAAATTGGAGTTTTGTCGTAGCGGCAATTTCCTTAGTGCTCTCAAGGAAACTATTTGAAAAACTGAACCAACCTCTCATCCCAGTGGACTGCTTCTATGTAATTAATGCGAGTGTTTATGTGGCACTTATGCATCGGGTTAATTAAATAATTGTATTCTCCCGCAACCAAAACACTTGGCACTTTCAAAACATACTTATTTTCCTCATAGAATATCTGCTCAGTAATGTCGTGAATCTCCTCAGACCTAAATTTCTTAAAAATATTAATATCATTCAATATTGGGACGGTAACTATTTCCTCTTCCCTAATTTCTATAACTGCCATGTCATAAATCTTGCTTAATACCGATTTCGCATTCAAATGTACTATCAACTCCAACATCGCTAAAGATCTTGCTTGAGAAGTATATAGAACTGGAATTCCCGGCCTGTTCCATCTGCCACCATTTAATTTTGCGCCCTCACCATGGATATCTTTTATATATCTTCTGTGTGCGATTCTATAAACTTCCATCAAGCAGAAATACCATGTTCTATTCTACCTAAAAGCTGATGAATCATATCGAAGCCAAAAGGAGTATCTAAATAAGAAAATGGAGTTCTATTCTGTAGGGCGACATTCTCGGATCTCATCCATTTCATAAAATCATCCTTGTCACAAAAGACCTCTATTCCATGCTTACGAAGTGCTGCTAATTGTAGGATCTTCACTGAATGGTCAACCTCTAAAACCTTACTTATATCTAATCGTTGTAGCGTCCTCACTGATACATGCAATAAATCAGCCAGCTCTTCCAGAGTAATATTCATGTCAGAAATCAATCCCAGTGAATACTTATAACTCAATCCCTCTCTGGCTCTTATAATGAAGTCATCTACAGCAGACTTAATGTCCTTGGTAGTCCGATAAGCAGCTACAGGCTCATTTAACTCCTCATGGCTCATATTTATCTCATAATATTTCATCACAATAAATATTTTATGATTAGAAAATAATCTAGTCTTATTAAATACAAATAATCGCTAGTAATATTCCTCTAACACAAATATACGACATTTGTCCTTCAATATAAAACATTTGTCACATAAATTTAAATATTTTATTGTACATCCAAAAGATTATCCACTCCGATATATCTATCGGATGTAAAACCCTCGCCAAACTCACAACCAATATGTCTTCCAAATCCTCTGGCTTTACCCTCTAAAAATTGTAAGAAATCTAAACCGCTAATCGGCGATTGTTCAGCTTCCAAATTAGGATTGTAGAACTGTGTATCGAAAGCCAAAACAGCTGACTTCTTAGCCTCCCAAAAACCATCTATGTTCACAACCAAATCAGGTTCCAGATTTAAATCTTGGATATAATGAAAAATTGTCCGGGGCCTAAATTTCTGTTGCTCTCCACCATTCTCATCAAAGGTAATCACCTTCGACAAGCCGGAAAGGAAGCAAGCTTTTTTAGCCAATTCAGCACCTACAGCATGATCGGGATGTCTGTCTCTAATAGCATTAGCCAATACAATTTCCGGTTTACAAGATCTTATAACTCTTACCAGTTTTAATAAATTTTCCTCATTAACTTCGAAAAACCCATCCTTCATTCCCAGATTGACCCTAAAACTCAAACCTAGAATTTCAGCACTGCGCTTGGCCTCTTGCGCCCTCGTGAATTCATCTCCTCGCGTTCCCAGCTCACCCTTCGTCAAATCCACTCCGCCAATCTTCAAGCCAAATTTTATATGCTTTGCGATTGTGCCTGCACAGCCTAACTCAATATCGTCGGGATGCGCTCCAATAGCTAAAATATTTACTTTCTTTATAATTTCCATTAAGAGATTTTATATATCTGAAAACGCTATTACATAATATCTAATAGAAATATGTACTAAGTTTTTTGATTGCAATTATTTGTTTATTAATAGTAATTGACACAAAAACAACCTAATTTATCTCATAGGTTTGCAAATGAGATAGACTTAACTAGCATATTTTCTTCCACCCACTAGGTATTAAAAAGAGATTCTACGAAAGCGGTAGTATTAAAGACTTGCAACTTTTCTATCTCCTCACCTACACCAATATACTTAATAGGCACTTTAAACTGATCTGAAATCCCTATTGCTACTCCTCCCTTCGCCGTTCCATCCAGTTTGGTAAGTGCTAGAGCAGTTACTTCGGTCGCTTCGGTGAATTTAGTTGCTTGTTCGAAGGCATTTTGACCGGTTGTAGCATCTAAGACCAAAAGAATATCATGAGGAGCTCCCGGCATTTTCTTTTCTACACTTTTTTTGATTTTTGTCAACTCATTCATCAAACCAATCTTATTGTGCAACCTGCCCGCCGTATCAATGATAGCAATATCACAATTATTATTCATAGCATATTGGGTTGTTTCATAAGCTACAGCAGCAGGGTCGGTATTCATCCCTTTACTAAAAAATTCACAACCCACTCGCTTTGACCAAATTTCCAACTGATCGACAGCCGCCGCTCTAAAGGTGTCACCGGCTCCAATAACCACCTTATAACCCAGCTTGGTAAATTGATAAGCTAACTTTCCTATCGTTGTAGTTTTCCCGACACCATTTACGCCCACTACCATAATAACATACGGCTTCTTTTCTTGAGGCACTGAAAAATCATGGATGGACATATTATTATTCTCTGCCAGCAATTCAATAATGGTTCGCTTCATTATTTCATTAAGCTCGGAAGTATTAATATATTTATCCTGAGCAACTCTTTTTTCTAATCTATCGATTATTTTTATTGTAGTAGCCAATCCAACATCCGAAGAAATCAAAATTTCCTCCAACTCATCCAAAAAGGATTCATCGACAGTATCTTTTCCGGCTACTGCCTTGGTGATTTTGGAGAAAAAACTGGTTTTAGTTTTTTCCAATCCCTTGTCCAGGTCCTCTGCTTTATCCTTGCTAAAAAACTTTTTAAAGAAACTCATTTAACTATTTTTGAAGGTAATATTAGTTCATTTTGATAAAGATACTCAAAATGTAGACTGATTTATTGTGTATTTAATACAAAATCGAAAAGGCTTTTCCTTTGACAAGAAAAGCCTCCTCTATATTTCTACATAGAATAGTATGGCTAAAAGGAATTTATTTAGTATTCTCGAAGAATTCCTTCACCTTATCCTTATGAATCATTACTTCTTTATAAGAGTATTTACCTGTTGCAGGATCTTTAACACTCTTAACAACTTTTACAAAGTCTTTTCCTGAACCCGCATTAGCGGCACGCTGAGCAACTCTCGCGTTTTTAGATACTTTCTTAGCCATGTTTATTTAATTTCTCTGTGAATTGTCATTTTACGCATTATGCTATTGTACTTTTTAAGTTCCAAACGCTCGGGCGTATTTCTTTTATTTTTCTGTGTAACATATCTGGAAGTTCCAGGCAAACCTGATGTCTTATGTTCAGTGCACTCCAGAATAATTTGGTTACGATTACCTTTGCTTTTCTTAGCCATAACGTATTATTTATAATTTTATTCCCGTTTCAATTCCTTTTTTCTCCAATTTCTTCACATAAGCATATAAGCCCATCTTGCTGATAGTTCTTATTGCCTGAGAAGAAACTTTAAGTGTTACCCACTCGCCTGTCTCCGGCATAAAGAATTTCTTCTTATGCAAATTAGGGAGAAATCTTCTTTTTGTCTTTCTGTTTGAGTGAGAAACATTGTTCCCAACAATAGGTCTCACACCCGTCAAATCGCATACTCTAGCCATAACTGTTCTATTATGTATTTTCTATATTACTAATTCCTTTTCTAGTGACCCCGGCAGGATTCGAACCTGCAACCTCCTGATCCGTAGTCAGGTGCTCTATCCAATTAAGCCACGGAGCCATTTCTCAAATAGGACGCAAAGATAATTTTTCTTTCTCAACTATCCTAAATATTTTTAGCTTTTTCGTGCTTATTTCCTTAAAATTTAATATTTTAATTGGATATAAACGCCTTCCCCTTCTCAATTTTTCCTCAAAGGTTGGCAAAGATACACCTTTTTCCGGTTTACCCAATATTTCTACTTAATACTCACCAAAAAATAATACAATATTATCGCAATCGGAAAAACACCCTGGCATCTTTCAGCTTATCTCTTTTCATAACAATAATATATCCACTGCCCAAGGGAATATTAGCCTCATTTAGATCCACGTACGGAGCCTCTTTAAAATCCAATGGCGCATAAGCTTTTTGATATAATTGCTTGCCCGCCAAATCATAGATCTCCAGACTGTTTTCCTCCAGATCAAAAACCTCAAATTTGAAATTCAGTCGACCATCTTCACCGCAACAAGGGTTAGGAAACAACTCAGTAAACTTAAACTCTCCTGTAACATAGGGTTCATATTCAATTAAAATTTGTTTCAAAGCATCCCTCAAATCCAATCTCCCGCCGGTAACTGTCCTGTCTTTAAAATCTTCGAGGGGCACCGTTGAGCTAAGTATCAATTCTCTCATTTTTAACACTCCCTCAGCCCTATTATCTTTCATATATTGAGCAAATTCAACAAAAGGCATAGAGGCCAGTAAGGCAGCAGCGCCAGTCACAATGGGAGTTGCTCCGGAAGTGCTGTGAAAAATCTCATATCTATCCATCATAGGACTAGAGGAAATATTCCAAAGGCGTTCACCGGGAGCAGCCAGATCGACGTGTTGATTATTGAATCCGGTTGGATTTATACCTAGTCCATCATATTCACCACAAGTAGTTACTACAATAAGATAGGGACTAGTACACATTGAAGGAATATCACCTAAAATACCAACATCTTTATTCTCATTTGAAGTTGCTCCTACGCTCAAAATACCTTCCTCTCCTAATACATTGTACATTTCACACCACATCACATTGTCTATTGTATCTTCAGGAAAAGTATCTGCAATACCTAATGAAGCATTGGATGCGACAATATATGCCCCTTTTTCACCATTGGTATCATTGTATAATTTACGCATGATGTAAATATAATTGTAAGCACTTACTCCTTCTCTGGCATTTCTAACTCCTGACACCATTAATAACTTGACATCCCAATTAACCCCCGTAACACCTATTTGATTATTGCCCTTTGCTCCTATAATCCCGGCCACTTGTGTACCGTGCGAATTATGTGCTAGTTCTCCGTTTTTTGTAATATTATTCCACCCGGAATAGTCGTCTATATAACCATTTCCATCATCATCTATCCCATTCCCGGGAATTTCATGTCTGTTATAAAATCTATTTGGCTCCAAATCCTCGTGATCAGGCTTAAATCCTGAATCTATGATAGCAACAACAATTGTATCCCCCAAAGCTGTTACCCCACCTGTCGTAAATCGCCAGACATCCGGGGCTCCTATAGTTTCCAAATAATATTGATCTGCAAAATCAATATCATTTGGCCTTTTGCTCCTTTGTTCTAAAATATAATTTTTCCAAACTTTATTAACGACTCCTTGACCTTTCAGTTTTTTGCTCCATGCATCCTCACTCTCCCCCTCAGGTATTTCAATTAAATATATCATCAACCTTCCAAAAAGCTCCTCTACAATTTTTACATCATTTCTGTCAGCATAGGTGATTTCAAAAATTTGTTTTTGTTGCTCATCGGTAAAACTCACCAATAACTCCCCCTTAACATATTCCGGGCGCTCGGCAGGCACAAAAATTGGTTGTTGGGCTGATAGAAAAACAGCACCTAATAAAATAATAGAAATAATATTAAAGTTTTGGATCATGAGGCATGTTTTATACAAAGGTAAATTTCTTATAAATAAATTTATAAATTCAACTCCATTCAAATTTACATTAATATATTTTTAAATTTATATAACTTAACATATCAAATTGGAATTGAAAACACTTTCAATTGCTGAAATTTCTATTTGTAAACTTAAAAATTTGTTAATTATTGTGAACGCATATGACCAGTAATATAATCCGCAGCCTTTAACATCCTGCTTCCATACCAACTGAACATACTCCCGTCTACTAATTCTACTTTCCATTGCGGAAGCTCAGACTGAAGCC
>CALCSX010000252.1 GCA_937894165.1 uncultured Saprospiraceae bacterium
GTCTTTCAAGTGTAAAAAAAGTGAAGGCATTTATTTCGCTGAGTCGGTTGGCAGTGTCTTGGGCAGCATGATAAACGAGCAAGGCGCTGAGACCGAACTCCCATCTCGTTTCCGGAGAAAATGCAACTGTGGGGTAAACTATTATTCTAGCTTTTTCGACGGAAGCTGTGTCCATCAATATGGATTTTATCTTATTATATGTCCAAGGGAAAAACTGGGCTTCAGATTGTGGTAAAACAAAAAAAGAAAATATTAATATTATAAAAATATTTTTTAGTCGCATAAATCGGCCTTATTCGTAAATGAATATTGGGTTTGGGCAATTATTACAGTTCAAATTAAAATTAGTTTATACTTTTTATGAATTATATAAATGCATATTAATTAGAACGTTCAAGGTGGCTGATTTGTCAATGAAGGCATGAAGTGATTTTTGATTTATACATTTTAGCTACATTTTTTCAAGTCAAGAAAACTAAAATTCCTATTAATTAGCTTTATTCCGTCAATAATTTTAATTTAGGCGATCAAAACCCAAAATATGTCAACAGAAATCAAAGTAGAAAAGAAAAGTTTGCTTGAAAAGTCATTGGATTTTATTGAAAAAGCAGGTAATAAATTACCCGATCCGGCTATTTTGTTTTTTGTACTCATGATAGTTATTTGGGTTTTGTCGGCGATAATGTCTTCTATGACTTTTTCTGAGATTGATCCACGATCAGGTGAGGCTATTTCAGTAAATAATTTACTGACTGGAGGGTCTTTAGCCAGTTTTTTGGCTAATATGGTGACTACATTTACCAGTTTTGCTCCATTGGGAATCGTTTTGGTGGCGATGTTGGGAGTTGGAGTAGCTGAGCAGGCCGGATATATTAATGCGGGTTTGAAAACCCTTTTGGGTGTTACTCCCAAATCTCTTTTGACACCGATGTTGGTTTTGGTGGCGATTGTTTCCCATACAGCTACCGATGCAGGTTATGTGCTAGTGATTCCGTTAGGTGGTGTAATATTTTATGCGGCAGGTCGTCATCCTTTGGCGGGAATAGCGGCAGCATTTGCAGGGGTGTCGGGCGGCTTTAGTGCCAATTTTATCCCCTCAGGAATAGATCCTTTATTGCAAGGCTTTACACAATCTGCAGCTCAAATAATTGACCCCGCGATTCAATTGAACCCGTTAAATAACTGGTTTTTCACATCAGCTTCGACACTTTTGATAGTTCTATTAGGTTGGTTCCTTACGGATAGAGTCGTTGAACCACGGTTAAAAAAGGTGAAGGTCGATGATGATATCGTTGACATGCCAACGATGGATAAACTTGGACCGAAGGAGAAAAAGGCGTTTTGGATGGCTAATTTAGCTATGTTGGTTTGTTTGGTAGGATTGTATTTTTGGGCGGCACCGGCAGAATCGGCTTTAAGGTCAGAGACAGGCGAAATCACCTCTTTTTCAGCGCCTT
This sequence comes from uncultured Saprospiraceae bacterium, assembly GCA_937894165.1. Taxonomy (GTDB): domain Bacteria; phylum Bacteroidota; class Bacteroidia; order Chitinophagales; family Saprospiraceae; genus CALCSX01. The sequence goes on from CALCSX010000252.1 coordinate 1,458, forward strand.
TAATGCGGTCTATAGTTCCTTTGATATTTGTAATATTCCTTATACCCGGCGTAATTTATGGCTTGCTTTCCGGCACATTTGCCAAAAGTAAAGACATCATTGATGCGATGACAGTTTCGATGAAAGGGATGAGTTATTATATTGTTATGGCATTTTTCTGCGCATTATTTATTGATGCATTTGCCAAATCTAATATTGGAGCTTTGATAGCATTGAAGGGTGCGGATTTTCTCCAAAATCTTGCATTGCCCGGTCAAGTAACAATTGTAGGGATAGTTTTATTAACTGCCTCTGTAAATCTCTTTATAGGGTCGGCCTCCGCGAAATGGGCTTTGATAGCGCCAATTATGGTTCCGATGTTGATGCAATTAGGAATATCTCCGGATCTTACACAAGCAGCTTATAGGGTGGGGGATTCCGTTTCAAATATTGTGACGCCGCTAATGCCTTACTTCCCATTGGTGGTTGTATTCTGCCAAAAATATGTCAAGGATACAGGAATTGGAACACTCGTAGCGATGATGATTCCATATTCTATCGTATTTACCATTTTGTGGACAATTTTTCTATTAATTTATTGGTGGATAGGTATTCCACTCGGACTTCAATCCACTTACGATTATATTCCGGGGTAAAATCTATAAGCTGAGCATGTAACGTTTTCCTGGCAGTGATATCACCACGCCGCGGAGTTCTAGGTCGAGCAATTGTGTAGCCAAGTGGCCTTGATTGATATTGGTTTGTCGTGTCAATTGGTCGATAGAGAGAGAGCCTTTTCTAAGATTTTCAACGATGACGGCTCCTTGTTCGGATAGTCCATCAAATAGCTTCATTTGTAAAGTGTCCTCTTGGGTTTTGAGACTCCAGTTCATACTTTTTAAGAAACTCTCCGGACTGTCGAGCAGCTTAGCTTTCTGATTTCGGATCAATAAATTACAACCCTTTGAATATTTGTCTGATGGTCTGCCGGGAACTGCAAAAAGCTCCCTTCCATAGGAATCACCTATCTCAGCCGTAATCATTGAGCCGCCTTTGACATCACTTTCTATAACTATTAGAGCGTCGCAAATACCAGCGACAATTCTATTTCTCATGGGAAAATTAACCCCGTCAGCGAAGGTGCCCAGAGGGAATTCTGTCAGTAAACCCCCTTTTTCAATCATTTTCTTGGCCATATTCCGATGAGCAGCGGGGTACATGCTGTCCAATCCAT
>CALCSX010000253.1 GCA_937894165.1 uncultured Saprospiraceae bacterium
GAATATTACTTACTACTTTATCGTATGCACTCATGTTGGTTGCCAAAACTATAACGGGCATTTTCTCATCAATCAATGCTATTGGACCGTGTTTCATTTCAGCAGCCGGATAGCCTTCTGCGTGAATGTAAGAAATTTCTTTTAGTTTTAAAGCTCCTTCCAGAGCTACAGGGAAGTTAATACCTCTCCCCAGATAGATTGCGTTCTGAGCATCTTTAATACAACCTGCAATATATTTGATTTGTTCATCTTTTTCAAGGACCTGTTGAACTTTATTGGGAATATTTTCCAGTTCTTCAATCAATTTCTTGTAATAAGAATCGCTAATTGTATTGCGGTGTCTCGCCAGGTTGATTGCCATCAAAGTTAATAATGTGACTTGTCCGGTAAAGGCTTTAGTCGAAGCAACCCCAATTTCCGGGCCTGCGTGAATATACGAGCCACAATCTGTCAATCTTGCTATCGAAGAACCGATCACATTTACAATACCATATATTAAGGCATGTTTTTCTTTGGCTAGCTCTATAGCTGCCAAAGTATCAGCAGTTTCGCCGGATTGTGAAATGGCAATTACGGTATCTTTAAAAGACAGGATAGGATTTCTGTATCTGAATTCGGATGCATATTCTACTTCAACAGGAAGTCTTGCCAAATCTTCAAATAGATATTCTGCTATAAGCGCTGAGTGCCAGGAAGTACCACATGCCACCATGATATGTCTGTCAGACTGCGCTATACGATCAATATTTGATTGCATTCCACCCAAGCTCACCCATCCTTCCTGACTATTTATCCTCCCTCTCATGGCATCTGCTATCGTCTCCGGTTGCTGATGTATTTCTTTCAACATGAAGTAATCGTAGCCACCTTTCTCTATCGCTTCTATTTCCAGATCAATCTCATGAATGACAGGCGATTGGATTTCATTATTGATAGTGAAAATCTTTAAATCGCCGTTGTGTATTACTGCAACTTCTTCATCTAAAAGATAGATTACTTTTTTGGTATATTCCACTATCGGTGTAGCGTCAGAAGCTATAAAATACTCATCACCATTAAGTCCAATAACTAATGGACTTGATTTTCTGGCAGCTACAAGTTTATTAGGTTCATCCTGATTAAAAACTACTATTGCATAAGCTCCGATAACTCTGGAAAGAGCTACTCTTACGGCTTCTTCCAATGCCAACTTATCTTTATTTTGAATCTCCTCTATTAAGTGAACTAAGACCTCTGTATCAGTTTCACTTACAAAAGTGTGACCTAATTTTATTAGCGCTTCTTTTAAAGTAGCATAGTTTTCAATAATTCCATTGTGTATTAATGCCAATCTTCCATCACCAGAGAGATGCGGGTGGGCATTTGTATCGTTAGGTTTTCCGTGCGTCGCCCAACGGGTGTGTCCTATTCCTACTGTTCCCTGAATATCTTTACCTTCAGCAAAGTCCTTTAATTGCTGAACTTTGCCTTTGATTTTGTATGATTTTATTCGAGAATTTAAGATTGCTACCCCGGCGCTGTCATACCCTCTATACTCAAGTCTCTCAAGACCTTTAATCAAAATAGGATAGGCCTCCTGTTGACCAATATATGCTACGATTCCGCACATAGTTTTATTTTTTTATGAGAAATTATTTTATATATGCAACCTTTAAAACGGGTCTTTTTAATGTATTTCCATTACCGAAAAAAGCAAGATTGCCAAATTGCTCAGCACTTACAGTTACATTAAAAATAATTTTATTGCCAAACTCACCATTCATTATATTTTGAAGGTGGTTGGAAATATTAAATCTATAAGCCTTATATTCTTCTCCATCTCGGATAATATTTATTTCATTACCTCCGAAGGCTGAAAAATTTGATGTTTGGATAGCAAATGCTACCTCCGGAAGAAGTGCTAATCCCCCGCTATCTGTATAACGAGAAGCTAGAATTCTGCCGGCTTGGGGGAACAAGCCATAATCAATTTCGTCAAATTTCTCGACGATGAACTCTAATATAGCAAAGTTAATTGTTTTATCCTTTAATTCTTCGATATTTGGTATTTCTACTTCAATATTATACCCTTGTCCGCCCTGAAGAAACATATATTCATCTAGTTCAGGATTATCAACATACTGCTGCGCTAAGCTGCCCTCCGACTGCCTTTCATAATGAGAAAATGCAGCATTTCCGGACAGATAATTTAAATTAAAGACGCCCTCATCTCCATCTTCATCGGTATAATATATTTGAATACTTGTCTGTGAGCTGGGGAGGATGAAACTTAATATTGCATCTGTTTCGATTTCACTTTTGACATGAAAGCCCGGAATTATTTCATTGAATAGATTATTATCGATTAGACTGGAAGGAGGAATTGATTTAAATACATCAATGAATTTCTGATTAAGGTCAATTATTACTCTAGGGCTCAAGGTAGTAGTATCATCTCCATCGATTCTTAAAAAATCAGTATTGGGTTGAGGAAGGAATATCTCACTTACCCCAATCGGTTCAGGATCAAATGGTAAAGTATGTCCTGTCGTATATGTACTATCATTATTGATTGTTTCTTCCAATAAGTAAACACCTAGTTGTTGATGTGCCATAGTGTCACCATGATGATTATTATCCGGATCGTAATCCAATATCAACTTTACTGAATCTATTTGAATCTGAGAAAAATCAATTTGAGCCGCAGGGTATAATTTAAAGTATCCTGACGCTTCAATTTTACCGTAAATATCATTTTCAAAGCCTCCCACAAAAAATCTATTTGCCGCCCTTAAGTTTCCTGCTACATAGAAATTAAGCGGTTTTTCGACTATTGTTTTAGCCTCGATGTCGAAATATTCATCAAATTCTACCGATACTACGTCTGATGTTAACAGTTCTTTGCCGAAATCCTGTGGCCGGGTACATGCTGTGATAGCTATTGCGATAGTAAGCATTCCTGCAATTACCTTGAAATTCAAATTCATCTATTTTTTATAATTTAATTATTTCTCAAACGAAAAATAAATTATTAATATGTTTCAATTAATAATTTATTTTGGAAAAACTTACGCATTAGGTTATTTCGCTTTCTCTAGTGCCTCAGCCTGTAAATCATTATACAAACTTAAGCATGGTGCGAAAGGATTGCTTTCATCAAATGGAACAAATAATTTCCCACTCGCAACTAACATCTCTTTAACGGATTCATCAAGATTTTCGCTGCCTTCAACCAATCCGTCAGAATAATGAATTGCGCCTTTGTCGAGACTAATTCCGCTGCCATTTTTATAATGCAAAAGGTTTTCAGGCTTAAGATTATTGATAGAAGCCTTCGTGAAAAAAGAATCATCAAATGATTTATCTGAATTCTGATTGTATATAGAATAAACCACTTTTGTATTGTTAAATAGTGGCTCTTTCTGGTAAGCATTTTTAATATAAAAAGGGACTAAACTTGTCATCCAGCCGTGGCAATGGATGATATCAGGTGGCCATCCGAATTTTTTAATTGTTTCCAGAACACCTTTGCAGAAAAATACCATTCTATCGACATTATCTTCGTAGGCTTCACCATCTTTATCTTCAAAAACAAATTTTCTTTTGAAAAACTCTTCATTATCCAAGAAGTAAACTTGCAATTTTGCTCCCGGCAAAGAAGCCACTTTGATAATTAAAGGATAGTCATCGTTATCTACAATGATATTCATTCCCGATAATCGCACAACCTCATGCAATCTATGTCTTCTTTCATTGATTGTGCCAAATCTAGGCATCAGAATCCTGATTTCAATTCCTTTCTTATTGAGATGATCCGGAAGTTTTCTTACTAAATCCGAAATCTCTGAAATGGCAGTATAAGGTTGCATCTCCTGTGTAACAATCAAGATCTTACAGCTGTTCTCACTCATATTTCCAAACTTTACACTTATTTTATACGATTTGTTGAGAAAGTCGTTCCCTCTTATCGTAATTAAAACGCAAAGATACTAAAAAATTATGAATAAAAATCAATACAATCTTAAGACTAAATTTTCCATGCTAAAAACAAACAACATAAGAGGCTGATATTGAGTGCTTTTAGAACATATTCGTTGCGACATAGGACATCATATAGGCACAGATTATAGCTCCATAAGTTCCCAAGGCATAGCCCAAAACTGCCATCAAGACGCCAACAGGAGCCAGCGATGGACTGAAAGCTGATGCTACAATGGGTGCAGATGCAGCTCCCCCTACATTGGCCTGACTTCCTACAGCAATAAAGAAGAAGGGCGCTTTAATGATTTTAGCAACTATTACCAAAATGATCACATGAATTAGCATCCATATTAAACCGATGGCAAAAAGTCCCAGGTTGTCAAAAACCTCCCTTAGATTCATCTGCATGCCGATGGTGGCGACCAAAATGTATATAAAAACACTTCCAATTTTGGAGGCTCCCGCTCCTTCTAGTTTTCTGGCTCCCGTGAATGATAGCAACAATCCAACTGTTGTGGCTACCACGACTATCCAAAAGAAGCCGCTGATGATAGCATTTAAATTAATCCTTTCGATAGTTTCCCGGTATTGGTCAAGAAAGGGCACCATTATATCAGCTATCAAGTGGGCAAGTCCCACCGCACCGAATGCAACTGCCAGTATTTTAAAATAGTCCGTTGTACTAGGTATTCTAGCTATTGAGGCTGCATAATTTTCAACTTTTTTCTTGAGATCTTCGATAGCACTTGTATCTGCCTTCAGCCACTTGTCAATTTTCTTGGTCACATTGGCACCGTATAATAAAAATCCCATCCAAATATTAGCCACAACTACATCCACCACCAACATTGAAGCAAAAATATTTTCATCCACTTCGAATATCTCCTTCATGGCAGTCTGATTGGCACCTCCACCAATCCATGAACCACAGATGGTAGATAGGCCACGCCATAATTCATCAGGAGTAGCATTAATAATTCCCGGCGCTAAATAACCTATACTTAGCAGTGCTATTGGCCCTCCAATAATGATTCCCAAGGTCGCTGCAAAAAACATGATTAAAGCTTTCGAACCTAAACTGAAAAGTCCTTTGAAATCTATACCAAGACAAAGTAGAACCAATGAAGCCGGCAATAAAAAATCTCGAGCCACCGGATATAAACTTGAAGCTGAAGGATCAATAAGATTCAATGGCCAATTTAATAGTGCCGGAACAAAATAACACAGTAATAGAGGTGGGAAATAGGTGTAAAATTTTTTGAAAAACGGACGTTCTGATGCTGAAGTTATAAATATGACTACTAAAACTAATAGCAAAAGTCCTAAAACTACTGCATCATTTTGAAATAAGGCCGTGTTTTCATCTTCCATATATTCCCTGATTTTTCTTGCGATATATTACTTGGATGACAAACATAGTCAAAGTGATTGAGAAAAGGAAAATTATTTAAATAGTTTCTTTGACTTTTAACCTCTTAAATCTGTCAAGAATTACTTGTTTTAATACGCTATTTTATTTTAATATATGTCTAATAAACCCACTATTTATATTAGATAATTAAAATAAGAGAAATTTAATTTTAAAATGCCTGTAAAATTCTTGCATTTTTCAAAATTTATATTTATTTTAGTGCTTATTTATCATACTTAACAAAACTACCCCTACATGAAAAAGTACATTTACCTATTGGCATTCGCTTGTTTACTAAATTCCCAACTTACTGCACAGGTTTATTATCATCAAGATTTCGAAGACGGCATGGGTGATATGATCGTAAGAGAACTTACCGGGCAGACCTTATTACCTCAATATGAAGATCTCCAAGAAGGGTGGGGAATTAGAGTTCAATCTCAATGTAATATTGTTCCCTCCTCCAATAAAGCGATGTCTTCAGCTAATTTCGATCCAATAGGTGATCCGACAGATGCCTGGATGATTATGCCTGCAATTGAAGTAGATCAAGAGGGATTAGTTTTGAGCTGGGGTTCTGTATCAGTATTTCCCGGATTAGTAAATTATCAGGTTTGGATTTCTGATTCAGGGACAGATACGGAGGATTTTACTGATCTAATTTTCGAATCTGTAAATGAAGGTGCACCTACTGATAATCGATGTCGTGAAAGAAGTGTGGAATTGGATGATTATGTAGGTTCAACAATTCATATCGCATTTAGACATAGAGGATATAGAACCAACCTTGCTATAGATGATATAATTGTTGAAAAACTTGACCTTAACAAGGTGGAAATGTTGGGTATATCAACTATCAGATATCATGAGCAGGGCACCTCAGTACCTATTAAAGGTAATATAAAAAATGTAGGAAGTAATGCTATCACCTCGATAGAGATGAGATGGAGTCATGGAGACTCTATAATAACCGAAATCTTTGATGGATTGAATATTGCGCACTTAGATACTTTTTATTATGAATTTAGTCAAGGTTTTCCTGTAAATTTATTGACAGAAGAAGAAATTAAAGTTGAAGTTATAGCAGTTAATGGTGAACCTTCCGAAGAATTTCAGAATCTTTATATTCATGGGCTTACGGAGATTCCGGTTCAAAATA
>CALCSX010000254.1 GCA_937894165.1 uncultured Saprospiraceae bacterium
GGGGAAAGAATTTCTCTTCTACTTCTTGATTTTCCATTTTTTGGTTAATTATATCACTTAATAATCCGAAGATCTTATTGTATCGTAAACAGTATCACAAATGTATGTTATAGCGCGAGTTGATCCCATTAAAGGGGTGGTGACAAAAGTCACTTTTCAAATATTTATTTCCAATATGGAGCAATACGTTGGGGTTACTGTAAATTATTGTTATTTATTTATTAAAAGATAAAGCTTTTAATAATAAATAAAAGAATGTGAGATAAACATTATATTTTCAATTTAGGAGATAAGCACCTATATAATATGGCTTTATCATGCCAAACAATATAATAATACGAAACCATTATTTTAAGCCATTTTTATTACTAATTATCCAATAATATTCGTAAATTGGTATTTCATAAATTTATCATTAAAAAAGAAAGACATGAAAAGAAATTTTACACAATTAATTCTTGTTCTAATCCTTATGGTTTCAGGTCTAGCTTCCTACGGGCAGAACATTTTAATACAGGTAAATAGTCCTTCGAGTGTTGCCGGACAAATTACCCAATTCGGAGTAACTGTCGGGGGATGGTCGGCTCCTTTACCTGAAGACACTCAGATCACATCTGATATTGTTTTGGTGAATGACGGTACTGCAACGAGTGATTTTGGCTGTGCCGCCTCTCCAGCGGGGGCTTACGAAGGGAGGATAGTATTTGTAAGAAGAGGAACTTGTCCCTTTAGTGACAAAGTAGGCTTTGCAGAGGCGGCGGGTGCAGTTGCTGTGATTGTTGTCAACAATGATCAATCCGGAGCATTACTTAATATGTCTGCAGCAGAAGGCGTTACGGTAGGAATTCCTGTCTTTATGATCAATTACCAAACAGGAGAAGCTATCCTTAGCGAGCTTGAATCTGGACCTGTCAACATGACTCTTGAACTTTTAAGACCGGATGATATTGGAATTGCTGAAGTTTTCTCTCCAATGTGGTTCAATAGTTATGCTACACCTCAAGGTTTAATTAATTATGATACAGCCTGGAATTTTGTAGCTAGAATATTTAATGTGAGTAAAATAGATGCAGAGGTAGAATTTTCTGTAACCTTTAATAGGGAAGATGAAGAGGTAATTCGTTTAGCAGAAACAATCTCTATGAGTGCGAGAACTGACGACTTCACCTACACGCCCACTTTTAGTATTCCGTCCCCTGGAACTTTAGATCCGGGTACTTATACCTTGGTATATTCTGTCCAATCTGATGCTTTTGAGGATGTTAATCCTCAAAATAATACAAGAATTATCGAATTTGTGATTACTGATGGCTCCTACATGCAATCAACTCCTGAACCAAATGAGATTTCAAGAATTTGTTTTGAATCTGCTCCCGGTGCTGCGGTGGATTGTAATATTCGTAAGGATTATGGCCATGGAGCAATGTTTACTTTCCCTCCATCAGAGGATATATTCGCATTAGAATCAGTAAACCTAGTAATTGCAGGTGAGGATGGACCGGAAAACCTTGAAAATAATCCGGAAATTTTCTTTTTCTGGTTGGATGTCCTAAGTTTCCCAGGGATGACAACGACTTCCGGTGCAACCTTAGGAGATGGTATAAATAATAACTATGCAGGAATTGGGGAAGTTTCAGTTACACCTGACGATCATGAACAAGAGATAGAATTCAATGTAACAAATCTAGAAGAAACCAAATTGATTCTGGAGAACGGAAAAAATTATGCAGGATTAATAACTGTTCCTGCAGGTGTTCTCTTAGGTAGAAGTACAGAGTGGATAAATATACCGCCAACCTTAGATGGATTCGTTTATTATTGGCCAAATCTATTTTACTATGACGGTGCCTTCCAAAGCAGAGTTTTTGTAGGGGGTGTTTATATGAAATTAAATCTCGAACTGGTTTCTTCTGTCGATGACAAGCCACTTCCTGAATATTCTGTTAAAATGTTCCCAAATCCGACGCAGGATTACACAATGGTTGAATTGGATCTTCCAAAGGTAATGAATGCCACTATTACTTTAGCGGATATTTCAGGTCGCGTACTGAAAACGGAAACTTATCAGAATGTACAGAAACATTCTCAGAGACTAGATATAGGAAGCTTGAGCGCAGGCACTTACATTGTTAGGGTTGCAACACCGGAAGGAACTTCGACTAAGAAATTGCTTGTGGTCAGATAGGTCGCCGGCAAATAATATAGTTGTATAAAATAATTCAGAATGGGAAGCCTTCAACAAAAATTGGAGGCTTTTCATTTTTAAACTATGTATAGCTTAATATTTTCACATTTTCTAAAACCCTTGAAGCACATCACTGCTACTCTTTCGATAAGGTAGATTGAGAAAGTCAAACGAAGAAGGTTTGACTCGAATAAAGAATGAAAACGTTCCATAATATGGCTGCCAATCTACGCCCATTTCCCAACAGTGGAGATCTCTCGCTATCCCGAAATCAGGAAAAGTAAATTGATTCTGGGTAAATTCATAACCTATATTTCCCACCCGAAGATTCCACTTTTCACTGAGCTTGATCCTTCCCGCCGTTGTGATATTATTCGTAGTGATTCTAAAGGTGTCTCTACCACTCACATTGGCCCATCCAAAATTAAAGTTATGACTGATCCTAAATTCATCAAACATGGCAGCGAACTCAGGTAGGACATTAGATTCAGCCTGTTCCCTTGCATCTTCAACCTTTCTTCCACCGGTTAAAGAACTGACAAAATCTCTCAGCTGCCGCACAGAAAAATTGGTAGTCAAGCGAAGGTTCGCTTGATCAAATCGCACCGGTCTTCTCCTGTCGTCCCATACCGTCTTATTAACTCTCACCCCCCGCTCATTTCTTAAATAAGGATCGAAACCTACATCAACTCCAAGTGAGGTAAGATTATTAAAAAATCTTGTCGTCCCTCTGATTTGAACCTGCGACCAATTTAACGAATCAGCGCTAAAATTATAATTCCCACCAACTGCAATATTTTCCAACAACTTAATCTTTCTGTCTACCGTATCTTTACGCCCACGTACTTTCATTTCTATCAAATTGATAAAATTATACGTCATGACCTCCTGAGCCACTCCCCGGGGCGGTCTGGCGTAGATACCATCTTCAAAAATCGAATACATCATGGTGGAGTCTATACGATTGTCGAATCTTACCTGCCGTTCATCCCTAAACTGAAACACCGGTTGGTACCGATAAGTAAAGGTAGGTTTAAGGACGTGACGAATTGCTCTTACCGGTCCCTGTCTAAACCTTAACATTCCGAAAAGGTTAGTATTCATATTGACTCCGAAATTCATATCCCGGTAAGAAGCAAAGCCAAATTCCCGCGAAGTTAAAACCTCTCCAAATCTAGTATCCTCAGTAATGTCAATTTCACCATTTCCAAGATCAATAGTATCCAGTGTCACAATAGTTTCAGGATTGAATTGACGTGACAAAGTATCGAAAAACCAGGTCTCATTATAGCTGATGTTCGGGGTGAAATTGAAATATTTTAATACTTTGAAATTCATATCACTGACAGCCCTGTGGCGCATACCCATTTTCATATTTTCTAAAAAAGCTGAGGTGAATAGCAAACTGTCTTGAACCGCTATTTCATTTCTGTATTCCGCCGTGTATTGAAAAGTAACTTTTTCGAACCATTTTTCCTGTCCTACTCTTTGCTTTCTTTCGAATGGCTTAATCCTGTTTAAGAAAAAAGATGCCGTGGGTAAATTGAATTTCATCTGACCGGTTTGCGAATTTTGTGTGTGTGATGCGTTGACAGTTAATCGGTAAGGCTTGTCAGGAAAATTATAGTTATAATTAACGTTGGAGCTAAATTGATTGTTAAAGTTAGCATCCGCCGTATTGCTTGTAAACTGATCGTGTCTGCTGGTGGTGACATTCACACTCCCTGAAAAGCTTCGGTAAGGATTTGCTTTTTGATCTTGGGTATGTGTCCAGCGAATGGCATAGGAAATATTTTTCTCCTTCTCTAAAACCCCTACCCTTTCCAACTGCCTATTCGCATATTCTAAGTTGATAACTCCGGAATTTTTGTATCTATAATTGTAATTTGAATTAAGCTTCAGTCCGTGACTTCCGCGAGAATAAACATCCACAAACACCGCCGCCGCCCAATTCTCAGTGAGTGGTTGAAAATATCCTATATTCCGCAAACCAAATCCATATTGCGGTTGAACATCATAATCACGAGGAAAAATTAATCCACCGGTCTCCAGATCCATATCCAGAGGGAAAATGGCAAAAGGAAGGAAAAAAGGAGTCGGTACACCCGAAATTTCTAAATTCGCCGGCCCTGTTACCAATACTTTATCCTGAATAATTTTCTGTTTATAGGCGTGCAGACCGTAGTGTGGCTCAGGATGATTGCAGGTGGTTATGATTGCATCTTTTGAATATCCAACATCCACGAATGCAGCATTCAATCCGGGCATAATCTTTTTGATTCGACCAAGATAGAT
>CALCSX010000255.1 GCA_937894165.1 uncultured Saprospiraceae bacterium
AATCAAGATATTAAAAATAGTTTACCTCATGGAATTAAACATTTGATTTTTGGTAATAATTTTAATCAAAATATTAAAAATTGCATACCAATAATGTTATTTATTTAACTTTTGGTTATAATTTTAATCAAGAAATAAAAAATATTTTCCGGTCAAAGACTTCTTTATATTTTGCTTCTTCATTTGCAAATTTTGAATTGTACCCTTAGATATATTATTCTCTTTACTTTTTATGTCTTTTCTTCCCTTTTCGACGTGCTTTAATTCTCCAAGGGGCATTAAATTGCCAATCACCTGCCATAATGCAACCGTATGGAATTATTTCGTCGACCACCACCCCAAGTCCAAACTCTTCCATTTGTTTTTTGACCATATCCGCATTTTTGTAGGCACTAGGCAACTCAGAAATGTCGATATTTTTTGAAAAGAATCTTACATCCAATCCTTTTGTTTCCTCGTAAAATATTTCTTCCACGGTCTTGTGGGAATTGTTTTTCTTATGGCGACCTCGGCTAATGTTCCGCCCGGCACCGTGGGGAGCAAATCCTAAATTATTGGCCGTTGTTTGACCTTTTACAATCAAAACAGGCTGACTCATATTTAAGGGAATGAGACGCAAACCCTCCTTGCTGTCCGGAACAAATTTGTCGTCAAGTGGGGTAGCACCTTTGGCGTGATAAAAAAGATCGTTGTCCTTGAAAACAAAGTTGTGCTCATTCCAAAATCTGTCGTAAGGATCAATATTCAACTTTTTGCCGGTCAAATTGTGAATAGATTCATGATTTAATTTGGTCCACTCTCTAACCAATTGCATTGCTTCCCAAAAGGCTCTACCTTCATCCGTGTCGAAAGGAATCCAGGCATTTTTATCGGAGGATTTTGGAGAGATTTCCTTCCTGAAATACTCCGCCATTTTCATCCCTTCCGTGTAAAGGTTAGCGCCGAAGCCCCTGCTGCCGTGATGGGTTACCATAACGGTTTCTCCTGTCAACTTGGAAACACCCACAAAGAGAAAATGATTTCCGTCGCCCTGTGTCGCCAAGTGTGTTCTGGCAAAATTTAAACTGCGTTCAGATTTCAGGAAAATATTTTGTGCGATTTTCTCTTCTAATTCTTTTGGCAGCAAGGAGTAAACATTCCGTCCTCCCCCGCCGAAATGGGTAAGAGAATGTCCCAAATCCAATACTGTCTTGGGAGAAATCATGCCAAAATTTGTCATCATAACCGAGCAACAGATGTCTGCACTGTGCATGGAGGGGTGAATAGCATTTTTGGCGACCACTACCCCACCCACGGGTATTTGTCCGGCACCTGTAGGGCAGGCGTCAGGCATCACAGCGCCACCGACAAGGGTAGGTGTGGTCATAATCTCTCTCATCGTCGCCAGTACACTTTCTACATTTAGGATCTCCTCTTCGGTCTCTGCTCTCAGGTTTTGGAAAAATTCAACCGGGTTGGCATGGGGATTAATATGATGAGGTCGGACGGACTCGATATATGCTTTGAGTTGCTCGCCGCTAAGCTGATTTTCATTGGCATAGTCGATCACTTTCTTGAACCATTTAGCGGATCGGTAGCCTAAATCTATTATATCTTTTCCGGTAATCATTTATCTTTTCCTTCATGTTCTATAATTTTAAACACAAAATATGGGTAGAATATTCATTTGAGCTGGCATTTTAATCTCTTTGTGTTATTAAAGAAGGGTAGGAAGAGATGATTTCTCGAATTTCGAGAAAAGCTAAAGATATTTATGTAAATATTGAAGCAACGAAAATTCCCGAAATATTGTAAATAACTCGGGAATTTTTTTTAAGTAGAACAAAAATCAAAGTGGGATATAGTAACCTTAATTTGAAATAGGAATAACTACCTTTTTCCAAAGAAATACTTTACTAGAATTGGTAGCCAAATTTTATCTGGATGTCCATTGGAAAACCTGTCGTTAAATACCAACCGATGCCTTCTCCTATTCCGGTATAAAAATCCTCATCATACCCGGTTTTGTATCTATATACAGGTGGCGATAGAAATCTAAATCCGGCCAAAGGTTCTATAGTGAAATGATCTCCAAGTAAGAATTTGTAACCCGCACTAAAGCCTATGCCAAAGGTAGACCATCTTTTATTCTCAAGTGCGCCTTCGTACAAATCAAAATCAAGCGTCGAAAGATTTCCATAGATCAATTTTGCTTGACCGAAAAAACCTGAATCGTTTCCACTTCTGCTATATAATCTGAAAAAAGGTTCTAGAGTTGGACCTGACCAATTAATAAAATAATAATTGGCGGCGATACCCATGCTTGCACGATCATTCACCGGAAATTCTATTTGTACTCGCCACTTTGGATTAATTATTCCAAAGGAGGTGGAAACATGACCCTTAAAATCTTGGGCTGATGATAAATTTGCAAAGAAGATTGCAACTAAAAAGATTGTAAATTTTAATTTCATAATACTGTATTTAGAAGATTTATTAAAGCAATTTGGGATGATGATTTTACGACGCTACTTAATTAGCTTAGATGATTTTTTTACTTTGACTCCGATTTTTAAACAAGAATTCTCAAATGTTTCTTAGTTCAGGGTAAAAATATGTTTTATTCACTTTTAGACAAATTTTTCAGCAAATTTTTCACTCTATTCCTTAAGAATTTTGATTTTCTATATTCTTGGTACTGATTTTTTAAATTTCAACGATGACGTAACCCACCTTTCTGGCTACGTTAATAATTTCACCTTTTTTATAATTTTTCCTAGGAATAAATTTAGCTAGTCGAAGGTGGAGTAAGATAAAAATCTTATTAAATCTAAATCTGAATTGAAATTTCAGCCAATTAATGGCACACAGAAGTAAGAGATAATTTCTCGAATTTCGAGAAAAGATAAAATTCACTTATAAAAAAAGCTACCCCACCATAAAAAGATGGATCTCCCGCAGATTTCGCAGATTGGCGCAGAGGGTTAAATGATTTATTATTTGATAAATTCCATGGTGGAGTATCTACAAGCCGGTTTCTCTATTTGTATCACAGGGCTTCACCCTGTGCTAAGATATTGCGCCACCTTCGGGGCTTTTTGTTAAATAATGTAAGCACATTTACAAACTTGCGCCGGCAGAGGTGATATTTCTATTCACTTTTATTTCTTGCCGGATTTACGCTTTCGTTTTTTCGCATATTTCTCAATTTCCGTAATCTCTTCTTGGAAAAAAGAGGTTGTCCTTAAGCAATTGTAAGTCCAAAAGGTGTTCTCTGCTTGAGGAAATTTAAAATCACTGTAAACTTGTCCTAAGTAAGTTTCTATCTCTCCGTAAACGATATATTTTTTACCAATATCGAATCTTAATCCGCAGTCCCTCCCGCCTAGCCCTGTGTAAATTGTCAGGGTATCTCTTGTAACTTTTCCCTTATAAACATCCTGGACCAATAGATCGTATTGAGCAATAGTTAAATCAATCAAAGATGAGATTCGCATTATCGAGTCATGAGGAAACATCCCAAACATCGTAGAGTCGGCAACTGTAATAATTTGTTTATTTAGAATTGTCCCGACAATTATAGCGTCTGAATGCTTCACTTCCTCTTGAACTGTCTTATATCCTAAGCAACTACAAGCGAAAAGATGGTCTGAAAAGCTAGTTATAAGTAGAAATGTTAAGATGGTTAGTGCAATTTTCATGGCAATACGCTTATTTTGGTTCTGTGTATGTATATTTTTTCAAGGAATTTTCTAAAATACACCTTTCCACACTAATTCCCTAACAAACACCCCATGTTTTTATCACAAACGAGCAGAATATCGGGAAAAATGCCATGTAATGGC
>CALCSX010000256.1 GCA_937894165.1 uncultured Saprospiraceae bacterium
CTTCAATTAATGCCGGATTCATTCCCATATTCGAGAAACCTCCATCATGGAATAAGTTCTGCATCGTCACATGTCTGGTGTAATCCGAAAACATCATTACGCAGTAGTCAGCACAAGCTTCCGCGGAGGCATTTCCTAAAGGAGACATGGTGTCTGCATAATCGAAAAACTTGTCAAATCCTTTCACACCTTGCCCCGCAGTAGTCATTGTAGGAGATTGCGAAACTGTATTTACTCTCACACCATTTTTGATACCGAAGTGATAGCCAAAGCTACGCGCGAAGGACTCCAAAAGTGCCTTTGACTCCGCCATTTCAGAATAATCAGGGAAAACGCGCTGAGCTGCAATATAAGTTAAAGCCAAAATCGAGCCCTTATCAGCCATTACATCCATTTTGTAAGCTACCTGCATAACTTTATGGAAAGAAATTGCTGAGACATCGAAAGTCTTCAACATCCAATCGTGGTTCAGATCGGTATATTCCTTGCCTTTTCTGACATTTACAGACATTCCGATGGAGTGAAGAACAAAATCTATTTTCCCACCTAGAATTCTCTCGGATTCCGAGAATAATTTCTCTAAATCCTCCATAGAAGTGGCGTCGGCAGGGATAATTTCAGCATTCAGCTTCTTACCCAATTCCAGTATTTTTCCTAACCTCATTGCTACAGGAGCGTTGGTCAAAGTTATTGTAGCGCCTTCTTCCACTGCTCTCTCTGCCACCTTCCACGCAATACTTTGCTCATCCAATGCACCGAAGATGATGCCTCTTTTTCCTTTCAAGATGTTACCTGACATACTTATTTATTTTAGTGAAATATTAATTCTTTTGCGTTTTCCAATGCTGATTTAGAAGGTGGATTGCTGCTCAGCATAACAGCCAGCGCATAAATTCTTCCTTCCTCATCTAATTCTCGCAACTGAGCTGTTGTCCTCTCTCCGGAATCCTCTTTATGGACAAAATAATGTTTGTCAGCTTTAGAAGCAATCTGTGGAGAGTGGGTTATACATACAACCTGATGTTTTTTTGAGAGCTCTTTTAAAATTTCTCCCATTTTTAAGGCCACATCCCCTGAAATACCGGTGTCTATTTCGTCAAAAACCAGCGTAGGCATCTCCAGGGAATCCGCAACCAAAGATTTTATGGTCAAAGCGATTCTGGAAAGCTCACCACCTGAAGCAATTTGTCCGATTGGCAATAATTTTGAACCCTTATTCGTAGCTATCAAAAACTCAACCTTGTCCCTGCCCGCCGAGCCAAATTCCTCCGTTCTTTCCATTTGAATTTTAAAAACGGCATTTTCCATCGCCAGCTTAGCAAGGGTCAGAGTGACAGATTTTTCCAAGTCAGCGATCACAGCCGAACGTTTATTGCTCAATTCATCTGCCAAATATGACAAGTCAGCTGATACTTTTTCTAATTGCTTCTCTTCCTCCCTTATCACTTCATCGAATGAATCGATATGCGATAATTTTTCCGCAAAATTATCCCTAATGGAAATCAATTCCTCGGTCGTAGAGACATAATGCTTATTCGCCAACTTATTCAAGGTGTTCAGTCGTTGTTCAATCTCTTCCAATGAACCCGGTTCATATTCCATATCGTCGAAAACAGCATCCAAATCCTTTCCAAGTTCATCCAGCTCTATAAAACATGAATCTAGCCTTTGATGAATTTCATTCAACTCCGGCTTGTATGTTAAAACTTCCCGCAATGCGTTTAAGCTAAGACGAATATTGCTTACTGCTGAGTTCTCGGATTCCGAAACAGCCTCCCGCGCGATGGCAACCGCCCGCTTAATTTCATCTTGGTGTGACAATTCTTCGAATCTGATATCTAATTCCTCTATTTCATTGACAGCAATAGAAGCTTGCTCCAGCTCATCATATTGAAATTGAAGGAAATCTCTCTCCCTACCTGCCGAAGCACTTTCAGCCTTCAGTTTATTCAACTTTCGCTGTATAGCGTTAAATCTTGTGTAATTTTCTTTGTATTTTTGGAGAAGATCAGCATTGCCCGCAAGGGCGTCCAAAACCTTCACCTGAAAAGTAAATTCCTCAATTGCGCCTGTGTCAAATTGCTGATGCAAATCCACCAACTTTTCGCTCATCTCTTGCAGAACATTTAATGTGACGGGCGTATCATTGATAAAGGCTCGTGATTTTCCTGCATTATTAATTTCTCTTCGTACAGTTAGTTCATCGAAATAATCTAAATCATTTGCGGAAAAAAACGCTTGTAATCGATAAGTACTTAAATCAAAAGTTCCTTCGACGATACATTTGTTTTCGGGGTCAAAAAGGACTTTTGTATCCGCTCTATTCCCCATTATCAGACCCAAAGCACCGGTTAAAATAGACTTTCCTGCCCCGGTCTCTCCAGTGATAATTGTCAGATTATCCGACATTACCAACTCCATTTCACTAATGATGGCGTAATTCTGTACCAAAAGTCTTTTTAACATATAAGTATTTGCTTATCCAAACATCAAAAATAGATGTTTTCCCGCTTAATAACCATTTTTCAACTTAAAATTCAATTTAAAATTGTTTTACAGATAATAATTAAGACCAAGATATTGAAAAGTGATTATTCAGTACCACTTTGCAAGTTTCAAATAAACTTTCCTCCTCAGGTGATTCACTAAGAATGACATTTACCACATTGAATAATCGAAGTTTTTCCGCTGTAGGCTGACCTATTGCAATATAATATGCCTCCTTTTGAACCTCATTTACAGTAAAAAAAGCTTCTACATTCATAGAACTGGTAAATATATAAATGTCTGCATTTATGGGATTAATATTTTTTGCAGGATAATTGCGATAAGCGATGATTTCAGAGATTCTCTTAGCTCCATTTAATTTTTCGACTAAGGAATTGGCTGAATTTGTAGCTCTTACTACCGTCAAATTCTCATTTTCAATAACATTCTTAAAAAAATTTATATAGCTCTCCACTTCGCCATCCCCTTGAAAATCAATTCGGCCAAAATTCTTAACCAGCATCTCACCGGTCTTTTTGCCAACTGCAGCCAACTTTATTTTGGGAGGAATTTCAGGGTATTTTTCAGAGAAATATTTTACGCCTGTCCTTGAGTAAAAAAGTAGCCAATCAGTTTTAGATGGGAATTTAAAATTTAACTTTTCAAAACTTAACAAGGTTTGATCTATAAGCTTAACACCATATTTTTCCAGCGATTTAAATTTGCTGTTATCCTCCAAATTACGTGATATAAAAATTTTGACCATTAATATCGATGATTGTTAAAATATTATACTGTTCTTAGTCTGGTGACTATTTCATCCGCCAAACCTACAGAAGTATTGGATGAAATCTGTACTCGCTTTAGGGGTTGCTCTAAATTCGGGGAAAAAGCTGCCCAAACATGATAGTTTTTCAAGTGATCCATTTCGCAATAAACACCGAGAGGCATTGAGCAGCCACCCCCCATTTTCTGAAGCACCGACCTTTCAAGATTGGATCGCATGCCTACCTCCGCATTGTGAAGCTGCATCAATATTTTTCTGACATCTGTTCTATCCTTATGTGTCTGGTAAGTAAGAATTCCTTGACCCGGTGCCGGAACGAATTCTCTTGGATGCAATTTTATAACCACGTATTCGGACAAATCAATTTCTAATCTACTCAATCCTGCCGCAGCTAACATCACGGCATCAGCAACACCTTCTTTAATTTTTCCAAGTCTAGTTGTAACATTTCCACGTATATCTACCATTTCAAAATCCGGTCTAAGAGAGAGAAGTTGCGCCTTTCTTCTATTGGACGAAGTTCCTATTTTTGCCCCTTTTTTCAATTTGAGAACCTGCCCGACTTCCATAGAATCTTTATTAATTATCAACCAATCCGCGGGATCATCGCGATAAGAAACAGCTGCCAAAATGAGGTCAGGATGTGATGTGGTAGGCATATCCTTGAGGGAATGAACTGCCAAATCTACATTTTTAGCTAACAAGTGATCTTCTATTTCTTTGGTAAAGAAGCCCTTACCCTCTAATTTGTCAAAGCTTAAATGTTGAATAATGTCACCTTGGGTCTTTATTATCTCCAGTTCAGAATCAATCCCGATTTTTTGTAGAGCTGCCTGCGTATAATGAGCTTGCCAGAGAGCTAAAGCACTTCCCCTCGTTCCTATCGTTAATTTCATACTAATCGTCTAATTTTTAGCAAATATAATAGAATTTCAGCCCAAAGAGATTCAGATTATTAATACCTTTGTGAAATGCAATTAAAAGTTAAAGATCTAGCTGTCATTTTAGATGGGGAATTAGTCGGTTCAGGGGAAGATTTTATCTCCGGACCGGGAAAAATAGAAAGTGCCGATCCCGGACAAATTGTATTCTATGCTAACCCCAAATATGAAGCTTACGTTTATACTACAAAGGCAACTGCCATACTTGTCCCGGCTGATTTTATCCCCAAGGAAGAAATTAAAGCTTCATTAATCAAGGTTGAAAATGTATATTCAGCGGTCGGATTTCTCCTTGAAAAGTTTCAACATTTATTGACTAACCGTAAGGTGGGCATATCTAAAATGTCCGAAATTCACGATACTGCCAAAATCGGAGAAGGCGTTTATGTGGGTGGCTTTGTGACAATAGAAGAAAATGTTGTAATAGGAAAAAATGTTCAAGTAATTGGGCAGAATTTTATTGGGGCGAATACGAGAATAGGAGATAATTGCATCATTTACAGTGGTGTAAAGATATACAATCATTCTAATATAGGGGATAACTGTATTATTCATTCCAATACCGTCATTGGATCGGACGGATTTGGTTTTTCATTGGAATCAGATGGTTCATACAAGAAAATTCCTCAGATAGGAAATGTGATTATAGGAAATAATGTAGAAATTGGGTCCAATTGTAGCATAGACAGGGCAACAATGGGGTCGACAGTTATTGAAGATGGTGTTAAACTGGATAATTTGATTCAGGTAGGGCACAATGTTCATATTAAATCCCATACGGTGATTGCGGCTCAAGCGGGTATTGCGGGTAGCACTACTGTGGGTAGCTATTGTAGAATTGGTGGGCAGGTTGGTTTGGCAGGACATATCAATGTGGGTGATAAAGTTCAAATCCAAGCTCAAAGCGGAATTTCCAGATCTGTGAAAGATGAAGAAAGGTTATTCGGCTCCCCGGCCATTGGCTTTACAGATTATGTTAAAGCTTATTCAATATTCAAAAAATTACCTGATCTGGACAAACGACTCAAAAGAATAGAGAGAAGCTTTGAAAGCTAAAATGCTTAAAAGCCATATTTTATTCTAATTTATTTATATTTGTCGGGTCAAAGCAAGAAATACATAAAGCTTTCAAAATGAAGCAAAATACTATTACAAATTCTTTTACTGTACAAGGCGTAGGTCTTCACACGGGAAAAGAAGTTGAAATAATTGTCAAACCGGCCGAATCCGGATTTGGAATCAAATTTAAAAGAACAGATTTAGAGGGTCAGCCGGTGATTATCGCTGATGCATCCAGGGTTACAAGAACAGAAAGAGGTACAGTTTTGGAAGAGAATGGGGCATCAGTATCCACGATTGAGCATCTATTGTCAGCGGCACATGCATTAAGTATTGACAATTTATTGATAGAATTAAATGGTCCTGAAATTCCTATTTTAGATGGCTCTGCCAAATATTTTTACCGCTATTTTCAGGATGCTATTCCGGTAGAGCAAGATGCAGATGCCAAGGTTTTTGAAATCAAAGAACCAATTTATTGGAAGGATGAAGAGACCGGGACAGAATTTAACATTTTGCCTTCAGAGGAATTGATGGCGACAGTATTAATAGATTTTAATACCGAAGTTTTAGGCACTCAATATGCTGAGTATAATCAAAACATGGATTATGGCGTACAGATTGCTCCTGCCAGAACTTTTGTTTTCCTTCATGAATTAGAAGGATTATATGACAAAGGACTCATAAGAGGGGGCAATTTAGACAATGCAATTGTGATTGTGGATAGAAAACTTTCTACTGAAGAGTTGGAAGCACTTTCAATAAAATTAGGATATGCAGATCTGCAGGTTGATAAAGAGGGAATTCTTTCAAATTTGAAATTACATTTTCCCAATGAACCTGCCCGACACAAATTGCTTGACGTCTTGGGTGATTTGAAATTAGCCGGTTTTAAAATCAAAGGTAAAATTGTGGCAAAAAAACCGGGCCACAAGTCTAACATAGAATTTGCTAAATACCTGAAAACTTTATATAAAGAATATCAGAAAAAAATTGGAGTTCCGGTATATGATCCAACCGAACCTCCCGTAAAAGATATCAATCAAATATTGGAAATGCTCCCACATCGATTTCCGTTTGTCATGGTCGACAAAATTGTTGAGATGGGTAGCAAACATATAGTTGGGATTAAAAATATTGGTTTCAATGAATATTTTTTTCAAGGGCACTTTCCCAAAAACCCGGTTTTTCCAGGAGTACTGCAAATAGAAGCGATGGCACAGACGGGCGGGATATTGGCGCTTTCAACTGTTGAAGACCCCGAGAATTGGGATACCTATTTCCTTAAAATTGATGGAGCAAAATTTAAGAAAAAAGTTTTACCGGGCGATACCCTTATTATTAAAATGGAAATTATGTCTCCAATAAGACGAGGGCTCTGTCATATGTATGGAACTGCATACGTGGGCAATGAGCTAGTGTCTGAAGCTGAGTTGATGGCTCAAATCATTAATCGTACAAAAATTTAATATGCAGCATAAATTAAGTCATGTCCATCCGAATGCAAAAATTGGAAATAATGTGACCATAGAAGCTTTTGCAGTAGTAGATGACAATGTTGAGATAGGAGATAATTCAATAATCCAGTCGCATTCTATAATCAGAAGTGGAACTCGAATTGGCAAAAATTGTAATATTTATCCCGGTGCTGTTCTTGGAGCAATCCCTCAGGATTTGAAATTCAATGGTGAAAATACAACATTAGAAATCGGAGACAATGTAATAATTAGGGAATGTGTTACAATCAACAGGGGAACAAGTGCATATGGCAAGACGGTAATTGGGAATAATAATTTAATTATGGCCTATGGTCATATTGCCCACGATTGTATTGTTGGCAATAATTGTATATTCTCGAATAGTGTTACACTAGCAGGTCATATTACAATTGAAGATTATGTAATTATTGGAGGTTTAGCAGCCGTCCATCAATTTTGTAAAATTGGGGCTCATAGTTTTATTGGTGGAGGATCATTGGTGAATAAGGATATCCCACCTTTTGTAAGAGCATCTCGATACCCGGTGTCCTATCTGGGTATAAATACTGTTGGACTTCAGAGAAGAAACTTTTCGCAAGAATCTATTAATAGAATTCAAGACATCTATCGAATTCTCTTCGTAAAATATACCAACTTGAAAAAAGGGTTAGAAAAAGTAGAAGAGATGTTCGGAGCATCCCCTGAGAAAGAAATAATTCTAAGCTTTATTTCTTCTTCAGAAAGAGGAATTATGAAAGGTTATGCCGGACTGGGTGAAGAATAAAATATGATAAGTGTAGAATTAAAAGAAATAGCGAAACGGTTCAATCAATCATGGATCATTAAGCATGCTACATTTACCATTAACCAAAATGAAATAATTGCGCTGACGGGATCAAATGGTTCCGGAAAATCTACACTTCTTAAAATCATTTCCTCAGCACTAAGCCCATCACAGGGTAATATTAAATTTTTTCTCGGTTCTGATCTTGTGAAAGAATATGAACTTTTTAGATATTTAAGTTACTGTGCACCCTATTTGAATCTAATTGAAGAACTGACTGTATCTGAATCGATTGAATTTCATTCTAAATTTAAGAATTTTAGAGGGAACATCACTCCGGAGTTGGTTTTACAACAAAGTTTGTTGAGTGATCATTCGAACAAATATGTAAAAGACCTTTCTTCAGGCATGCAACAGCGATTGAAATTAACTTTAGCAATACTTACTGAATCAACGCTACTTCTTTTAGATGAGCCTACGAGTTATTTGGACAATAAAAGCAAATCATGGTATCATGAGATGTTGCGTGAAAATCTTTCGGGAAGAACGGTTATAATTGCATCAAATGATCAAGAAGATTTAAGTATTTGTCAAAGGGTATTCAATGTTGAAGAATTCAAATAGGTGTTACGGATCTATAAAAATTTTGAGACATTGAGAGAAAATTTTAAAGAAAAATCTGGAGAAAAATGGTAATGAATGCGGTGTCCGATGGAATAAGGGGAGAGAAGAAGCTTTATCGATTATCGAGAAAATGAAAATTCTGGAGTGCAACGATTGGATTTTAGAAATATTAAATCGGGTTTTGGGAGAAGATAATTTCATTTGAAAATAAAAATATCGATTATCGAGAAAAAATAAGCTTTGGCAATTTCCATTTTCGATTATCGAGAATTTTCTAGTCCAAATTAATTCAATTATCTCGAAAATCGAGAACAATTTTAGCTTACTCATCCCAATTTACCGTTTTCCTCTTGATCCTTTCTCTTTCCTAATCCCCTCACAATCCCATTTGATAAATTTATCATGCTTTTTCTCCTAGAAACTCCATTTCCTCCCCTTTTTCCTCATATAAGCGCAGGGCTAACCCGCTATCTGCCGGCAGCCTTAACTATATCTATAAACTTTTTACTATTTTTATCGTCAAATCAACCTGTCCGCTTTCCTTCCTGCTGTTTCATAAACCACTCTATAAATCTCTTCCTAAAGTCCTCGTCCAAACTCTTCAAACCTCCACCGAAATATGGGGATACAAATACTAAATAGCCCTTTTTAATCTCCTGTTTTACCCGCTGGCACTTATTCCTACAGGGTTCTAGCTCATCAAAAAATATACACCCTTTCAAAATCTCCCCACTCCCCTTCAGTCGGATCGGCTCTCCCGATTCAAATCGCTCGAATCTCCAATAAGGCAGCAATTTATGGGATCCTCTCACTACCAAATTCTCCAATATCTCTTCCTCATCAAATACCTCTTCTACTATTTCTATTCCCTCATCAGTCGGTTTTAAATACCCGGCTTTCTTCAGTTGACTCAGATAGTAATACATAGTCGACACCGCTATATCAAATATCTTCGCCAATTCCTTCGCTGATTTTCCCACCAACTCCGGCTGAGTCAAGAAGCCTTCCCTAATCGCTGAGCCGTTCATACTCTTTATCCGTGATTCATTCAGCTGCTCGTCAAAC
Source organism: uncultured Saprospiraceae bacterium (assembly GCA_937894165.1). Classification (GTDB taxonomy): domain Bacteria; phylum Bacteroidota; class Bacteroidia; order Chitinophagales; family Saprospiraceae; genus CALCSX01. Next base: position 9,226 of record CALCSX010000256.1, read on the forward strand.
TTGTTCTCCTTGACCCTCTTCTTCATTTCTTCCGGTCCATGCCAATCAGCAAAAAATAAAATACCATCCTTCTCAAGATAACTTATCCCCTCTTCTTCTAAATATTTTTGACTGGGTTTATAAAGCTTATTCACTATAAAAAGCATTTTCTCAGTCTTTATTTTCGGAACAAGTTCTCTTAGAGGTTTCTCTCTCGGCTGGTCTCTACAGATTATTGTATATATCTCACCGCCTATCCAACCGATTCCTTCTTTCCCATTTTCAAACATGACATAATCAACCGGGATTCCATAATGATCAAAAAATTCTTGAAGATTCAATTCTACTACATGTCTCATAATAA
>CALCSX010000257.1 GCA_937894165.1 uncultured Saprospiraceae bacterium
ATAAGCTTCAAGCGCTGAAATAAGGTCATCGATGGTGAAAGGCTCATTCGAATCAAGTGCTTTTTTGACAATTTTTTTATATTTTGTATTGATATAATTGAGTACTTCCTCTTCACGATCCATAAAGCCCATTTCAGCTGGGATTTCCGAAAACAAAGGCTTTAATAGTTGTATCCGTATGTCTGTAATCTTCGAGTCTGTAGAGTGAAAATGGCTGCGGGTATGCAAGTTGAGCAAGGTGGGGGAATTCGTGCTTAGGGCATCTGCGCGGGCATTAAAGGATTTCCGGTAGCCATCTGTGAAGGCCAGTTGTGGGTTGTGGCACGTTGAGCAGCTAATATTGTGCTCTTTCGACAAGTTTACATCGAAGAATAGGAGGTGACCTAGCTTTTCAGTGTAGTTGGAATAATAAGGTTCTAATTCAGGGGTGGTCGAAAAAAGTTGGTTGATTGAACAGGAATGTGTGAATAAAATAGAAAAGCCTAAAATCAGGGAAATTATTAAATATTTTTGGGTGAGAATTTTTTGGAAGATCATATGCTTGCCTTAGGGGTATGGAATGACAATATCGGAATTTTGTTAACAATACTCTAAGAAATTTAGAACTTATGTAGCTATAGAAAAAAATCAGTGGTTGTAACTTGTTTATTATAAGTTTCCATTTATGTATTGAAAATAATATTGATTTCATATTTGCATATAGGAAATGGAGCTTATTTTCGTTTCTTTATTAGCTAAAGGTTCTCTCGTATCATCCTAATTAGCTCTTCAGCATTACAGACTCTAATACTTGAAAAATAAAAATCATCCTTATTCTCAGTCACTATGATATTACACCCGGCTTGAATGGCGGTGTAGTATTCTATACCATCCTCAAAATCATGTACGGAGGGATTATTGATTGCATTTTCTACCTCTTGGGAACCGCTAGAACAAATATTTATATGATTTGAAAGTAAAGCTATCTTTTTCCTTGCTAGTTTATTTCCACTTTTCTTTTCAGCAAAATACCATGCTATTGCCAAACAAATGGTGGAAGTATAAATTTCACAACCTTTTACGTCTGCTAAACTCATCACACGAGCAGCATTTGAATAAAGAGGATATTCTTTATTTAAAACTGCAATTAGAATATTAGCATCTATAAAAATCTTTTTCACCCAAATAATTTTTTAGAATCCAGAAATTCATTTTTTAGAATCTAGAAATTCATTTCGAGCTTCTTTTCTTGATTTAGGATTAGTCTTGTACTCTATTTCTCCCTCAGATATCACATTTACCCAATCAGAAATAGGTAAATCTTCTAAGTTAGCATAGGAACCTTGGCTAAGCTGATTATATAGGAATTCGGTCAACCGTGATAAGCTGATATTGTGCTTTTCAGCAAATGCCTTTCCTTTCTCAATTGCGTTAGTATCAAAAGATAATGTTAGTTTAGTGTCCATGACAAATAAATTGATTACGTACGAAAATAATTTTCTATACTAATAACATTAACTCCGATTTAGTTCCCTTCACTTCTATTTTTTAAATAATTTCAACCTTTTCTTATTAGTACAAAACCAAATCCTATTAATTATACTTTATCCCCATTTAAAAACTCATCTGTAAAATGTCCTCTCGTCTTTTCCGTTGAAAATTTTTCTGTATTAAAAGTCTTTGACTCCCCTTTCGGAATTGAAAGTGATTGCCAGTTTTGATCCGCAAACATCTTCCCTAAATAAACAATTTGTCCAATATGGTAGGGATAATGAGCCAATTGCCTATTGATTGCCTCCAAAACGGTGTGACCTTGATTTCTGATATAAATTATTTTGTTAAAATCCTCAGTTTGCAGAGGGTCAATAGCAGCAAAAACACATTGCCAGCCCTCCTCCCATTTCGCTAAAAGTTCCTCTCTGGAAGAGATCACATTCTCAAACTCCGCATCCCGGTTTCTCCATTCCTTCTCTCCATCACTATTCAGGAAATCAGTCCATCGCGACATCATATTGCCCCACAAATGATGCACAATAATGGCTATACTATTACTATTCTCATTAAATTGATAAAATAACTGCTCATCGCTAACTTGGGAAAAGGTTTTCTCCCCCAACATTTTATAGTACTGGAACTGTTTTATTGTGCTGTCTAGATAGTCATTCATGATAAATAATTTAGCATTTTATTATAAAGTATTTTATACAGGATAGTTTCCTCCAAATTACTCAATTAACTATCTCTAATTTATCTTCAACAGCATTTTTGAATTATAAGCATCATTTAACAAAGAATTGTTGGAGATACTTAATGAAAATTCTTAATTCCCTTAATACTTTCTATATAACTCTTTCCGTTTTCATGCTATTTAACACTAATGCTGGCGCAAGTTTGTAACTTGTGCCCCTCAGATCTAATCTTCTAATAAAGTCTTCTAAAGTTATTTTCATCAAAACATAGGCAATTGCCTAACGGGAGACTTAATGATTCAAAAGTCTTTTAAAGATACAAAATGTCTTACTAATAGGGAAAGATTAAATGTAATTGATAATTTATTCCTTCACAGGCAAATTTTTCACAGTTTTCATTTGTATAAAGGTCACAAAAAACGAAAAAGCCATCGAGAAATAAATGTAGCCCTTAGGAATATCAAAATGCAAACCTTCCGCCATCAAAGATACACCTATCATCATTAAGAAGCATAATGCCAAAATCTTGAAAGAAGGGTGTCGGCTGATAAAAGTGCTAATTGGTTTCGAAGCAATGAGCATTATAATTACCGCAACAATGACTGAAGTGTACATGATCCATAATTCCTGCACCATCCCCACTGCAGTGATGATTGAGTCCACCGAAAATACTAAATCTAGGATAATAACTTCAGTAAGCAGTCTTCTAAAACTAGCTTGGCGAGGCACTTTCGGAACATCACTGCCCGCCTCCTCGGTATTATGGTGAATTTCTTTAGAGCTCTTATAAATCAAAAATAGACCCCCAACAATCAATATTAAACCCTTTCCGGAAAATTCTATGTCGAAAAGGATGAATAATGTCGTATCCAACTTTAATATCCATGCGATTACCGTCAATAAAGCCAATCGAATCAACATAGCGAGTCCAATCCCCCATACGCGCAGTTTATTTCTTTGGCTCTCAGGGAGCTTGTCGGCAAGAATGGAAATAAAAATGATATTATCAATACCTAATATTACTTCCAAAGTAATTAATGAAATCAAGGGAATTAGAGCATCCATGAATGTTTCAGATTGAATTTGATAATTAGAAATTTACAAACTGACTCATTTTTTGTCAGCAAAAACGATTTTAAAACTACATTATTCGAAATTTCTAAAATCGGTCTCAAAATTATATCAAAATCATAACAATTCAATTTAAATCTTTTATTTTACATGCTTTGTTTGAATTAAGTTAGCAGTGGATGGAACTCCTAATAAGTGCTGTGAGAAAACCACTTTTAAAATGTCTCTGATAAGAAAAGTCCCTGTACAAGGCTTTCGAAGGATCTCAAACCAATTAAAAATGAAATCAACACCCATCATAAAAGATATTTGCTCTATTGCTTTGTTGCCAATACTCTCCACGACTCAGGCCATGTATGCGTTTTGAGTATCCCCATGAATCAACTCTCAAAATAATGCTGAATTTCGGAACTATCTTCTCGAAAATTCTTCCAATCCACCCTCTTGAAAAGAATTGTAAAAGGAAATGTCACAGAACTACAATTATTTTTGCAAAAATCAGATATTAGCAAAACATTTTAATAGCTAATACTTTTAGTACACTATCTAATTATATTCAAGATTAAAAATTATTTATTATGGAGAAACATGGAAACAATGGCGATGCTAAACTGGCAGATGTAAACGACGAAAGTGAAGCAACCAATGTTAGCAAATGTCCATTTTCGGGGGGACATTCAAGACCGGTAGCAGGCGCTGGAGCTCGCAACAGAGACTGGTGGCCGAATCAATTAAATTTAAGTATCCTCAGACAGCACTCACCTTTATCGAACCCGATGAGTGAGTCATTCAATTACGTGGAGGAATTCAAATCACTGGATTATGACGCATTAAAGCAAGATCTGATGGAGCTGATGACGGATTCACAGGATTGGTGGCCGGCGGATTACGGGCATTATGGCCCTTTTTTCATCAGAATGGCATGGCACAGTGCGGGCACTTACCGTATATCGGATGGTCGTGGTGGAGCAGGGGCAGGAACACAGCGTTTTGCGCCTTTGAATAGCTGGCCCGACAATGCCAATCTGGACAAGGCACGATTACTTTTGTGGCCAATAAAGCAGAAATACGGCAAGAAAATTTCTTGGGCAGATTTGATGATTTTGGCGGGCAATTGTGCTCTTGAGTCTATGGGATTTGAAACTTTCGGTTTTGCCGGAGGGCGTGCTGATGTGTGGGAACCGGCAGAAGATATTTATTGGGGTTCAGAAGGAGAATGGCTCGGTGATAAGAGATATTCCGGCGATAGAAGTTTGGAAAATCCACTGGCCGCAGTGCAAATGGGTTTGATATATGTTAACCCTGAAGGACCTAATGGAAATCCTGATCCAATAGCTGCAGCGAAAGATATCAGAGAGACTTTCAAGCGCATGGCAATGAATGATGAGGAGACAGTAGCTTTGATAGCCGGCGGACATTCCTTCGGCAAGACGCATGGGGCTGCTGATCCGGGTGAATATGTGGGTGCAGAGCCGGAAGGAGCATCGATTGAAGATCTGGGAATGGGTTGGAAAAACACCTTTGGATCCGGAAATGCCGGCGACACCATCACAAGTGGTCTGGAAGGAGCATGGACAACAACACCGACGCGTTGGAGCAACAACTTTTTCGAAAACCTTTTTGGTTTCGAATGGGAATTAACGAAAAGCCCTGCGGGAGCCCAACAATGGAAGCCTATTGGAGATGCAGGCGCAGGAACCGTTCCCGATGCGCATGACCCGGCGAAGAGACATGCCCCTTTTATGCTGACGACAGATCTATCATTGAGATTCGATCCTGAATACGAGAAAATATCGAGACGCTTCCTGGAAAATCCTGATCAGTTCGCCGATGCCTTCGCTCGAGCATGGTATAAGTTGACACATCGTGATATGGGACCAACTGATAGATATTATGGCCCGGAAGTGCCGCAGGAGGAGCTATTATGGCAAGACCCCATCCCTAAACCTAATCACCGATTGATCGATAATCAGGATATCGCATCCTTAAAAAGCCGTATTTTAGAATCGGGACTGAGCATCGGTCAATTAGTAACTACAGCTTGGGCTTCAGCCTCTACTTTCCGAGGTTCCGATAAGCGCGGCGGAGCTAATGGGGGGAGACTTCGACTAGCTCCACAGAACAATTGGGAGGTAAATGAGCCTCAAAAGTTGAAAAATGTCCTGGCAACTCTCGAGCGAATTCAAAGCGAATTTAATATGGATCAGCGAGAAGGAAAAGCCGTAAGTATAGCCGATATCATAGTGTTGGCGGGCTGCGCAGGGGTAGAAAAAGCCGCTCAGAATGCAGGCTATAACTATACAGTACCATTCACGCCCGGACGCGGGGATGCAAGTCAAGCTCAGACGGATGTAGAATCTTTCGATGCCCTTGAACCAATTGCCGATGGATTCCGTAATTATAAGAAACCGGGTTATAAAATCTCAGCGGAGGAGCTTTTAGTTGACAAAGCTCAACTACTAACGCTTACTGCTGCTGAAATGACCGTTCTGGTGGGTGGACTAAGAATGCTTAATACCAATTTCGACGGAACAAGACACGGTGTATTTACCGATAATCCCGAAACATTGAGCAATGACTTTTTTGTGAATTTACTCGATTTTGCCACCACCTGGAGAGCTTCATCCGAGAGTCAGGATATTTTTGAAGGAAGAGATCGCAAAACGGGACTCGTCAAATGGACAGGCACACGCGTGGATCTGATTTTCGCATCCAACTCTGAACTGAGAGCCTTAGCAGAAGTTTATGCCAGCAGTGACGCCAAGGAGCAATTTATCTTTGACTTCATCAAAACCTGGAATAAAGTGATGAATCTCGATAGATTTGATTTGAAATCTTAGAAATCTGTTTAGATAGGTAGAAAATACACTATCGAAAGGGTAACTACTCACGTAGATGCTTTCACAAGATAAAAATAGTTTATTTTTCGTCAGACGAATCTACTTTTTGCGGAATACTAATTAAATTTGGAATGTTGGATAAGATTAATATAGAGATTTGTTCAAATGCAAGGCGCAAAACGCATACATAGCGTAAGCTATGGAGAGTATTTGCAACAAAGCAGTTGGGCAAATCACTTTTAATATTGCCGACAATTTCAAATTTAATTGGTATACATAGCAGCGCTATTGACAAGAAAAGAGATGAAGTATCACGGAAAATAAAAATTTTTGGATTGAAATTGATCATACGTGAGTAGTTACTCAAAAGGAAGGTGATTCTAAAAAAGGATCACCTTCACTTTTTATATACTCTTAATAATAATTTTAATTATCGGGCATCTCCCTGACCACCTAATCCAGATATTTTCTCTTTAAAACAGGTCAGGGTCGGGCTATCCATGACTTCACTTCGTTTCGGTACTTCGTACTTCGGACTTCGTCCTCACCATTACTATCCCTGATGCAGGTATCTGAATTTGAACAGTATTTTACTAAATCAAATGGATTCACAAGCAATATAAATGGGCTCCTGATAATATCAAGAACCCATTTATATAGAGTTTGAATTTTATAGACTCTTAGAATCTATATCCTACTCCTAGTTTTCCTGCAAACATAATTGGTATCCACTCAAGACCTGAATTATTCTCTGAATCAAAATTCACAACTGCTCGACCAATACCTACACCAATATCGAAAACAAAATTACCTTTAGAAACAATTTTGTATCCTAAACCAACACCTAATCCTAATCTAGATATACTATATTTGCCAAAACTATTATCAACGCTTCTGTTGATATATCTTGTGAATACACTTAAGTAAAATCTATCCGCACCATTTTTCGGATTGAAATAATATTTCCCAAATGCTGTGATTGGAATACCTGTGTATTTACCATCGCCCCAATCTCCTCTACTAAATCCTAATTGGCCTTCGATACTGAAATTTTCAGATAAAGCGAAATCAGCTCCTATTGAAATGTCACCCCATAAAGTATGATATGATTCCGTAGCATATAATAAGAATTCACCACCAACATTGAAGGCTGTATAGCCACAAGAGGTATGCGCTTTAGGAGTGAAAAAAGTAAGATTTTTATGTAATATTTTACCTTTGAAGACCTTTATCACCTCGATTTCGACTTTTGTGATTATTTCATTGTGATATAGCTCCATTCTAAGAGGATAATCTTCTATTTCCTTACAAAGTGAATCCAACTTATTGTATCTAATAGTTTCATCATAAGTCACAAACTCTAATTTCAGTACTTTTGCATGAACTATAAGGTCTGAGTTCCTGAAGGCGTCATTTATCGATTCCGGTGCTTCACATATACAAGCATTCGTAAGACTTATACCGAAGAAAAAGGATAAAAATATTGATGCAATAAATTTCATACTAATGTTTATGAATGAAGATTTGCAATAATTCACTAATTTAGAAAACTCCCAAATTGTCGCTTTCTAGGTACTTATTAAGTTTAAATATTGAAATGCAGCTATGGAATGACTATTGTAACAACCAACTACACAAATTGGTACAATTTCGCCGGTCTATGGCTAACATTACGCTGCAACTTGGAACTTTCTTCAATATGACCTGATGCTATTACTCTTTTTCTAAAGTTCCGCTTGTCAAATTCAATTTCGTGGACATGCTCATAAAGATTCTGAAGTTGGGAGAGCGTAAAATATTCAGGTAGCAAATGCTTGGCTATCCGAAAAGAATCTAATCTTATTTTAAGCTGCTCCATTGCTTTACTCAATATTTGATTGTGATCGAATGCCAGCTCTTCAATTTCGGCCAGTTTCAACCACTCTATTCTGTTATCATGCCGTACCTTGGGAAGATCTGTATTCTTTAAAAGACTGAAATACGCCACTGAAATAACCCTGCCTAATGGATGCCTGTCAATAGAGCCGAAAGCATGAATCTGTTCCTGATAAATATCCGTGATGCCCGCCCGCTTTTCTAAAATACGTCTTGCAGCATCGTCTAAGGATTCTAAAGGATGTACCAGATCACCTAATAATGACCACATATCCTCATAGGGCTCTGTGTTACATTTCATTAATAAAACATGAATTCCATCCTCTTCAAATGAAAAAACTACATTATCAACTGACAATCCAATTTGAAGATATTCATCCCTATTTAGTAGAATAGGATCAGCTTCGTACCCGGTAATACGCATGTGGTGATATTTGGTAATTTTTGTTGGAGTAAAATTACAAAAAATAATATAAGCGAGACAAAATTAAATCCTAATTAGATAATTCTTAACAGTTCTATACCAATAGAATTGGACGAAAATCCCAATAATTTTCTGTGAAATACCTAAGAAAATAAATTTACTTTATTCCTTATTTGTGATTGGCACCACTATTTTATACTGTTTTTTCGATGCATTGGGAAGCTTAGAAGATACCAACCAAGGATTGTATTTCTTCAAATCCCTGTAACTGGCATTATATTCCTTTGCGAAATCCGCCAAGCTACTAATAGTATAATCAACATTGACCACCTGTGTATCTGCCCACTGTTTATACAAATCTTCCTCTCCCAAATAATACCCATATTTTGCCGGATTGGCAAGAATGGATTTGAAAGCCAGAACACGGAAAACATATCGCATTGTCTCCTGACTGATATTCATATGGTAATAACTTTGCTCGTTCTGCTGGCTGAGATCCCGCGCAAAGGCCGTTTCACCACAATTGTAAGCAGCCAAAGCATTCGTCCAATTACCGAATCTTTTGAAATATCTCTCTAATAAATCTAAGGCGGCTTCTGTAGACTTCTCAATATTATATCTCTCATCCACAAAATCATTTTGCTCTAAGCCATATGCTCTACCCACAGCAGGCATAATTTGCCAGAACCCTCTAGCCCCTGCGTAAGAAGTTACATTCTGAAAATCTGATTCCGCAGCGACAATGTACTTCAAATCATCAGGCATTCCCCTCTCCCGCAACCTCATTTCGATATAAGGAAAATATCTATTGGCATTTTTTATGGCTAATAAAGTACTTCCATGTCTATAGGCATTTGTGATCAACTCCCGCTCCAATCTCTCCTTCACATCATCCATCTCCAAGGGCACCCTCTCACCGGCAAAATTTATATTTTTGTCAGTGACGACATTATGAACAAGTTGTGGCAATGATTCCGATGCATCAACATTCTTTTTCTCCAATACTTCAGGATCGATCGGCATGGGTTCCAAACCACTAAATGAAAGCACTGCAATAAACATAATTGTCAAAAACACACCTCCTGAAATAAATACTCTGCTTGCCATAATTTTTGATTTTTATTTTCTTTTAAATACAGGAACCGTTGAACAAGGCTCACCAAACATAACACTTTTAGCAAATTTACTCAATTGCGCAGCAAATTCACCATACACTTCTGCGGGAACCGGTTTCTCACTACAACCTTTAACTACTGTTAAAGCATCTTGATAAGCAGCAAAATTAAAGCCCTTCATCCACTCTCTGTAAAAGGAAATTATAAAATCCTTCTCACTTCCAAAAAATACCGAAAGGCACCAGTCCTCGGCTTTCACCGCGATTAACATATAGGCCCAAGTCGGTATTATAGCATCAACGCTACAGGTCACTATTAAGTGCTTACCTGCCAGTTTTTGCCAGTCAAAATTATCCAAAGCCTCCCGAAAATCCTTCTCCTTCAATATTAACTCCCTAAAAAGATAATCCTTAATGTCAAAGATATACCGTTCCTCCTCCGGAAAATACTCCTCCAATCTTATTGTAATTAATTTGCTATTTGCAACCTTATTGATTAACATAAATAAATTATTTTATTCCTCTTCGTAGGATGTAATTTCAACTAATTTCAGTTCTAATTCTTCACGAGATTCCGATTCTCCTACCTGATTGTCCGGCAATTTAAAGTCCTTCAAGGCCGGAAGCTCTGCCAAAGAGTTTAGACCAAAATACTCCATAAATCTGTCACTAGTGCCGTAAAGTAGGGGCTTCCCCACAGTTTCGGAACGTCCTATTATATAGATGAGTTCCTTTTCCAAGAGTTTTTGAATGGCATAATCGCAATTGACTCCCCTAATTCCCTCCAACTCAGCTTTAGTAGCAGGCTGCTTGTATGCTATGATGGATAAAGTCTCCAATGCCGATTTGCTCAACCTCTTCTTTGAACTCTGCTTTAAGAATGTCCCAATTGTGTTGTGAAAAGAACCTTTTGTCATAAACTGATAGCCACCCGCTACCTTGTATATGCCAAAACTAAATTCCTCATCATCATATTTCTTCAATAAGCATTCTATAGATTGCCCGATCAATCCCTCCTCCAATAGTACATCCATCACCTCCTCCAGACAATTTTTTATCTCCCCCTCCGTAATAGGATTCTCAGCCGAGAAAATCAAAGCTTCAATATGTTTATCAATTCCTTCCAACGCAAGATATTTTTTCAAAGATAAGAAATCGTCTGCAAAATCCACAAGCTCATGTAATCATTTCAAAAAGCAAAACTCAAAAACGAAAGTAAATATTATCTTAGCAAAATAAATAAAATCAACACTCTTGGCAAAATATAAAACAGTATACGCTTGCAGTAATTGCGGAACCACGCACCCAAAATGGATGGGTCAGTGCAGCGCTTGTAATGAATGGAACACCCTGGTCGAAGAAGTAATCGAAAGAGGCAATGCAAGCAATACTACTAAACCAACGAGCAGATCCGGGACTTCCCGTGTGATTGCTATCTCTGACATTAGCGCAGGTGAAGACATCAGAGTTCGCACTCCTGATAATGAATTCAACAGGGTATTAGGGGGAGGATTGGTGCCGGGGGCATTGATATTAATAGGTGGTCATCCTGGAATAGGCAAATCAACCTTATTATTGCAATTGGCACTCACTATGCCCACAAAAATTCTGTACAACTCAGGTGAAGAAAGCGCAGAACAGATAAAAATGCGCGCCGATCGCATTGGTATTAAAAATGAAAAATGCTTTATCATGACTTCCTCCAGTGCCGAGGAGATTATCGAGAAAGCGAAGGAAGTTCTACCCGGATTAGTTATCGTTGATTCAATTCAAACAGTTTCTTCGCACAACCTTGACTCCACTCCGGGCAGTATTACCCAACTGAGGGAGTGCACCAGCCTATTTCAGCAATTTTCAAAAACTTATCATATTCCCGTTATTTTAGTGGGACATATCACCAAAGAAGGATCCTTGGCAGGTCCTAAAGTGCTGGAACATATAGTTGATACCGTATTGCAGTTTGAAGGCGACCAAAATTACGCCTATAGAATTCTGCGAAGCTTGAAGAACAGGTTTGGTTCCACCGACGAACTCGGAATTTATGAAATGAACTCAAAAGGCATGCGGGAGGTGAGTAATCCCTCAGAATTGCTCCTCACCCAGACTGATGAAAATCTCAGTGGAAGTGCCAGCGCAGCGACCGTGGAGGGAATGCGCCCGATGCTGATAGAAACACAGGCTTTGGTAAGTCGATCCGCCTATGGGACACCACAACGATCGGCCACCGGGTATGATCAGAAGCGATTGAATATGCTATTGGCTGTCTTGGAAAAAAAGATGGGATATCCATTCGCTGCCCACGATGTATTTCTAAATATTGCGGGAGGACTCAAAGTCAATGATCCCGCCATGGATCTACCTATTGCAGCAGCCTTGATCTCCTCAATGGAAGATATTCCCATCAGCCATAAGACTTGTTTCGCAGCAGAAATAGGATTGACCGGAGAAATTCGGGCGGTGACAAGGATAGAGCCGAGAATTCAAGAGGCTGCTCGTCTGGGTTTTGAAAGAATTTTTATTTCCAAATTCAATGCTAAAGGACTCGACAGAGAGCGATTTCCCATACAAATTGTCACGCTGACGAGATTGCAGGATTTAGCTACAATGCTTTTTACAAGTTAAAAATGCCCAATTTAATGAATTATAGATTCTTATATATAATAATTATTCTTCTTTTATACAGCGGGCAAATAATAGCCCAACAGATGGAGATGCCCTGGGAAAGGCGATACAGGGAGGCTGTGGAATTGTCGCAGCGGCTGATCATTGTGGACGGTCACGTAGATTTGCCATATCGTTTGAGAATTATGAATTTTAGGTTCGATAGAGAATACATCGGCATTCCTATTTCTTCGGATGGAGGTGATTTTGACTATGATAGGGCCAGAGAGGGCGGTTTGGATGCCCCGTTTATGTCCATTTATATACCGGCACATTACCAAAAATACAAAGACTATGGGAAATCATTGGCGGATACTTTGATCAATATGGTGACACGAATTGCTGAAGAATATCCCGGACATTATCGAGTGGTGAAAAGCCCGGCTGAGGTGAGACAATGCCATAAAGAAGGACTTGTAGCCTTGCCCATGGGACTTGAAAACGGCTCACCAATAGGCAAGGATTTGAGTAATATAAAGTACTTTAAGGATAAGGGAATTAGCTATATTACCTTGACACATTCCAAGGACAATCATATTTCAGATTCCTCTTACGATACACTTCGAACCTGGGGAGGTTTAAGTCCCTTCGGAGAGGAAGTAGTCAAGGAAATGAATAGAGTGGGGGTCATGGTGGACGTTTCGCACATTTCTGACCAAGCATTTTATAAGGTGATGGCTATTTCGAAAGTGCCGGTCATAGCATCCCACTCTTCAGTTCGAGCTTTGACACCCGGTTTTCAGCGAAACATGTCCGATGAAATGATAAAACTATTGGCGAAGAATGGCGGTGTGATCATGATCAATTTTGGAAGTGGCTTTCTCGACAATAAGATTCGGAGGGAGGCAGGGTTTCATCGAGAGAAGTTAGAAAGTTTACTTTCAGAGAAACAGCTCACATGGAAGGATCCACAAGCGCAGGCTATTATCAGAAAATATTCTAAGGAGCATAAAGCATTGTGGGCAGAACTAGATCTTGTCGTTAATCATATAATGCATGTGATTTCCTTGGTGGGAGTGGAACATGTGGGATTCGGTTCAGACTTTGACGGAGTTGGTGATTCCCTTCCTGAGAACTTGAAGGATGTTTCGGATTATCCGAATCTAATCTATGAGCTGATGCAGCGCGGGCTATCGGAGGCAGATATTGAGAAGATCTGTTCCGGAAATTTATTTCGTGTGTGGGAGCAGGTCTTGACAGCAAGCAAATAAAATTTGGAGGGCATCACCCTTCACCTTCCTTACCTATTTTTATAAGTCGAGTAGTTGAAGTGGGGACGGCGAGGGTCGGGTCATCCGCTTTACTCCCTGATTTTCTAGTGTGAAGGATATTTGTCAGGGGTGAATGGGTAGTTTTCTCGAACCGCGAGAATTTTTTCCAATTCCGGTCGTGCTCGCTCCTACCCCTGATGCGGGCTGGAGTTGGAAAGAAAAATTAATAAGGATAATATCTATTGGCTTTTTTCTTTAGATTATAAAAGTAAATACTACATTTAAATTAGCTCATTGCACGAAAATTAAACTGTGCCTTAAAATATTTTTTAGTTACTGTAGAGCAAATCTCATAATTCAAATTCTCGAACCACGAGAACAATTCCATCAGTTTAAATTGACGACTTTAGAAAAGTCTTCTCGAACCACGAGAATTTAGCCAACCTCCTGTCTAAAACCCCTTGAATCTTCTAAATCAGCACTTTTTTAGTCTTTTTTGAAAAAAAGTCGGAC